>NZ_LZJE01000215.1:0-2653 GCF_001666865.1 Mycobacterium sp. E136 | reverse complement strand
CAACCCGTCGAGCTGCGGCATCATGACGTCGCTGATCACCAAGTCCGGCACGTCCGTGCGTGCCGCATCCAACGCCAGTTGTCCGTCCGTGACCGCGTCGACGAGATAGCCGTCGTTGCGCAGCATCCGGGCGACGTAGTCGCGCATGTCGGCGTTGTCGTCGGCGATCAGAACGCGCGGTGTCGTGCCCGAAAATGTCGACGTCGCCGCGCTCGGCGCCGCCGACGCTGCGTCACGCGCCGGCACGTCGCCATCACCGGGGAGCCATCGCAGCGCCTCCTCGAGGTACGGCTCGGCACCGCCGGTCGCCGCCCGCTCGTCGGGCGCCGGGGCGATGGCGTCGGCAGGCAGGTGCGCGGCGCCGAAGGGCAGGCGAATCGTGAAGGTGGTGCCGGCGCCCTCGGTGCTCGCGGCGGTGATGTGCCCGCCGTGGAGTTCGATCAACTCCTTGACCAGTGCAAGTCCGATGCCGCTGCCTTCGTTGGACCGCGCCCGGACGTTCTCGATGCGGTGGAACCTCTCGAACAACCGCGGCGTCTCCGCGGCCGGCACACCGACGCCGGTGTCGGAGACGGTGACCACGGCTTCGGCGCCGTCGCGGGCGACTCCGACCGAAATACCGCCGGTGAACGTGAATTTCAGCGCGTTCGACAGCAGGTTGAAGATGACCTTCTCCCACATGTCGCGGTCGAGGTAGACGCTCTCGTCGAGACAGGCGCAGTCGACGGTGAACGTGAGGCCGGCGCGCTCGATGGCCGACCGGAAGACGCTGGCGAGTTCTGCGGTCACCGCGCCCAGGTCGACGGGGGCGAAGTTGGCCTGCATGCGGCCCGCCTCGATGCGCGAGAAGTCGAGCAGCGTGTTGACCAACTTCGCCAGGCGTAATCCGTTGCGCCACACGATGTCCAGTTCCTCGCGGGCCCGGTCGTCGAGGTTCTGGCTGCGGGTGCGCAGCTCGGCGACCGGATCGAGGATCAACGTCAACGGGGTGCGGAACTCGTGGCTGATGTTGGAGAAGAACGTCGTCTTGGCGCGGTCCAGCTCGGCGAGCTCCTCCGCGCGCTGCTGCTGTGCCTGATAGTTGCGCGCGCTGCCGATGCCCGCGGCGATGTGCCCGGCCACCAGCGTCACGAAGCCGCGGTAGGTGTCGTCCAAGGGTCGGTACCGATTGAGCGCGGCGACCAGGAATCCGATTGGAGAACCGCCCTGCTGCTGCAGCGGAACGACGAGGGCACGGGTGGGTGGCGCACGCCACTGCCCGGTCGGTAGGTCCGCATGCCGGTCGGCGTCGAGGGCCACGACCGTCGTCTCACCGCGCGCGGGTTGTTCCAACGGCCAGCCGCCGTCGTCGCCTGCGCCCACGCGTGACGGCGCGATCGCGTGCCCAGCAGCGATTCCCGTCGCCCCGGCCAGGCGCGCACCGCCGTCGTCGTCGAACAGATAGGTGAGCGTGAACGGGAGGTCGCGCAGGTTGTGGCCGAGTTGGCGTTCGGCGAACCCCATGATCTCTTCCTCGGTGCGCACCACGCTGGGGTCCGATCCGAGGTCGCGCAGCGTCGCCATCTGACGCTCGCTGATCACCTGTTGGGTGTCCTCGCTGACCACGCACAGCATCCCGACGACCTCTCCGTCGTCGTCACGAAGAGGACTGTAGGAGAAGGTGTGGTACGTCTCCTCCTGATATCCGGAGCGTTCGAGGAACAGCAGCAGCGCCGCATCCCAGGTGGCCTGTCCGGTGGAGAGCACGCGATCGATGCGCGGCCCGATGTCGGGCCAGATCTCGGCCCACACCTCACGAGCCGGGCGGCCCAGCGCCCAGGGATACTTGCGACCCAACGTGTCCCGCCGGTAGGCGGCGTTGCAGAAAAACGTCAGATCGTGTCCCCACGCCATCCACATCGGGAAGCGCGACGACAGCAGGATGCTCACCGCGGTGCGCAGGCTCTGCGGCCAGCCCTCTGGTGGTCCCAGCGGTGTGTCGGCCCACCGGACGCCAGCGAGGTCGGGCCCGACCTCGCCATCCGCGTCGAACACCGTGGTCAGCCGATCCGCCGGCCCGTCCGGGCCGCTCATCCGTCGACCGCGTCTGCCACGGTCCCGTAGGGCCGCAGCACCTTGTCGAGCTTGGTGATCTCGATGGGCCGCACCACCTCGGGGTTGGCGGCCACCACCCGCACCGAAACCCCTGCGGCCGACCCTTTCTCGTAGCACTCGAGCAGAGCGTTCAACCCCGCGCTGCCGAAGTAGGTGACCCGGGACAGTTCGACGATCAGCACCTTCGCGGAATGTTCGCCGGCGGCCTCGACAGCGCGGTCGAGGCGCGGTTGCAGCGACCCGACAGTGTTCGAGTCGATCTCGCCCAGCACCGACACCACCACCGCACCGGCGCGCACGTCCTGGGTCACCTCCAGCAGCGCCACGTCATGCACCCGTCAGGAGCCTGCACATCTGAGTTGCCATGGGGTGGGGATACCCCGGCTGGGGCGACTTCAGTTGCGACTCGCATGCACGGCCCTCGTTCACCTACTCGTCGCGGTCGGCGCCGACGCGGGTGTGTGCGGTGAGCAACAGATGATCGAACTGCCTGCGCAGATCGTCGCGCTGCGGATCGATCGAGTTCAACTCGGCGACGATCTGGGAGGCGAGGGCGCGC
>NZ_LZJE01000214.1:0-39969 GCF_001666865.1 Mycobacterium sp. E136 | reverse complement strand
CTGGCTCTACGGAACCACACCACGTGGGCTGGCGGGCCCGCTACCGCCGGGGTGATTTTCTCCGGGCGAGCAGACGCAAACTGCCCCCAATCTCGCGGATTTCGGGTCACTTCGCGTCTGCTCGCCGGAGAAAATCAGCGGGCGCCCAGGCCGCGCAGCACGAAACCCAGAAGCTGCTCGACGTCCTCGGTGACGTCGCCGGTCGATTTCTGCTGGAACCGATCGACGAACGCGGCCTCGGACAGTCGCGTACCCGCAGCGCCGATCGCCTCAGCCACCTCCAGCGCGGCTGCGAGCGAATCGGCGGCCGGGCCCCTGGCCGGCTGCGGCACCTGTTCGAGCTCGGGTTCGATCCGGTTCGCATACCCCGCCGCGAGAATGCTTCCGGCGATGGCGATCCCGATCGCGGCGCCCACCTCGCGGGCCGCGTCGTTGACCGCCGCCCCGACGCCATGGTTATCCGCGGTGGTCGCTGTCATGACCGCCCTGGTTGCCGATGCCATGCTCAGGCCCATCCCGGCGCCCACGAGCAGCAGCGGCCATAGAACGTCGAGGTAGGTGGAGTCGACGGTGAATCTGCTCGTCAGATATAGCCCGGCCGCGACGAGTAGGAACCCCGGGGCGGTGAGCAACCGCAGGCCGACGCGAGGCTCGAGCCACGGCGCCAGAGCCGAGATCCCCACCAGGGGAACGCCCAACGGCGTGATCGCCAACGCCGATTGCAGAGCTCCGTAACCGAGGACCAACTGCAGGTGCTGCACGATCAGGAACGCCAGCCCGAACATGACCAGAAACTGCAGACCCACCGAGAGCGCACCCCCACCGAAGTTGCGGTCAGCGAACAGCCGCAGGTCGAGAACCGGATAGTCGATCCGGAGTTCGACAGCAACAAACACGAGCGTCGCGATGGCGCCGCCTGCGAACAGCACGAGCATCACCGGGTCGGCCCACCCGCGGGAGGGAGCCTCGATGAGGGCGACGACGATCAATGCCATCGCCGCCACTACCGACACCGGCCCGACGAAATCCATCCGCCGCCGGGTCTCCTGGCGGGGCTCGGGCACCGTGCAAGCCGCGAGCAGAAGTAGCGCGCCCGCTACGGCGAACGCGATGAAGATCGACGTCCAGGACCACCACTGCAGCAGTACCCCAGAACACAGAAGGCCGACTATTGCGCCGGATCCGGCGACACCGGCAGATGCCAACGACCGGTATCCGCACCATCGACCGCGACGACTGCATCCGCATCGTCGACGACTTCTTCGCCACCCACGGGGGCTGAATTCCAGCGAGCAGACTAACGCGAGAAGAACTTCAGCGGGCGCTCGACAAACTCGAACACCACACCGTCAGGTGAACGCAGGAACGCGATGTACAACCCGTCGATCTTGGTCCCGGGCAGCGGGCACCACACCGGATCGCCACACCGCTCGACCCAATCGGGAACGACGGCAAGCGCTTTCTCGACACTCTCGACGCGCAGCGCACACCGGTACAGACCCTGCCGGTTGCCGCCCCACGGCACCGGAACGGGTGAGGTGCCGGGGTGCTGCACCACTGTCAGCGAGAACTGGTGTCCATCCTCGGTGAGCGCGTAACGTGCTACGACACAATCGGTTTCACCGCTACCGCCAGGGGACAGTTGCGCTCCTGCCACCGGCTGCACCTTGGGCGACTGCACCTCCTCGAAGCCGATGGCCGTAAGAAACCGGCCGGTCGCCTCCGCGTCGATAGCGGCGATCCGGATGCCGTCGAAGAAGGCACCGCCCTCGCCGGACGGCGAATCGGCCAGTTCGATGACCACACCGTCGGGGTCGACGGCGAGCACGGACTGCCGTCCGCTGATCAGTCCGTCGGCCGGTTCGCCCACCGTCAGCCCCAGTTCGCGCAGGACCGAACCCGCTCCGTCGAGGTCGGACACCGACAGTTGCAGCGAGCGGATGCCGGGACGCACCGGATCGGTGCTCTCGTCGCGGCTCAGCGCCGGGCTGACGTACTCGATCGCCTCTAGCGCGCACCCGCCACGGCCACCACGGATGTCGTACAGGAACGAAGTGGCGCAGAAGGTTTCACCGTCGAGGCCGAGGATGCTGCCGTCGGTGGCGACCTTCGGGTCGGTCCGCATCCGCGCGCTCAAACCGAGAGCGCCCCCGTACACCTGCTCCGTGGCATCCAGCGAGGTGCAGTTCAGGTTGACGTGCAGGAACCGCCGGGCGAGATCGTCGGATACCACTACAGTGCAACCGATTTGATCTTGAGATCGATGACGGCCTCCTCGTCGTACCCCAGTTCGGCGAGAAGTTCGTCGGTGTGCTCACCGTGTCCCGGTGCACAGCGCAACGACAGCGGGGTCTCGTCGAACTGCACCGGGCTGGCCGCCAGCGCGAACTCGTTGCCGTTGGCATCGGTGGTGCGCGGCAGGTAGCCGTTGGCGATCGCCTGCGGATCATCGTGGATCTCGCGGGCGGTGCGCATCACGTCCCACACCCCGTCGAAACCCTCGAACGCCTTCTCCCAATGCGAAAGGTCCTGCGAACCAATCGTCTCGCGCAATTCGGCGATGCACTCGGCGCGGTTCTCGAAACGCACCATCGCGTTGGCGAACCGCTCGTCGTCGATCAGGTCGGTGCGGCCGATCCGCGTGCAGAAGTCGGCCCAGAACCGGTCGGCCTGCAGCAGCACGAACGCGATGTGCCGGCCGTCGCGCGTCTGGTACATGCTGGCCACCGGGTTCGGCATCTCCGGCAGATGGAACTTCGGGATGTCGGCGCCGGTCACCCCGGCGCCCACCACATCCGGGCCCAGCTGCCAGATCGCCGCACCGAGCAGCGACACGTCGACCACCGACGGCTTGCCGGTGCGTTCGCGCTTGAACAGCGCCCCCGCGATCCCAGAGGCGATCGTGAGCCCTCCGTACACATCACCGAACGCCGGCCGCTGGATCGGCGGATACGACCCATCACCGGACGCATACGCCTCACCGATGCCGCCGCGCGACCAGTACGCGGCGAGGTCGAACCCGCCCTGCGTCGCGAGATCGCCCTTGGTCCCGTACCCGTGGCCGCGGGCGTAGATGATCTTCGGGTTGCGCGCCCGCACCTGTTCGACGTCGATGCCCATCCGCTGCCGCGAGTCGGGCAACAGGTTGGTCAGGAACACGTCGGCGGTCTCGACCAGCTTCATCAGCACCTCGAGACCTTCGGGCGTCGACGTGTCCAGCCCGATGCTGCGCTTGCCTCGGTTGGGCTGTTCGATGAAATGGTTCACCCCTCCCGCGCCGGCGACGATCCCCGAACTCACCAGCCCGCGCTGCGGATCACCGGTCTCTGGGTGCTCGACCTTGATCACGTCGGCGCCCCAGTCGGCCAGCACGGCACCAGCGGCGGGCACGAACGTCCATGCGGCAACCTCGATTACCCGGACACCCTCGAGGATGTCGGTCACTTTCCACTCTCCAGGGGATACCCGATCGTCTTGGTCTGCAGGTGCTGCTCGAAGCCCTCGATGCCGTTCTGGCGTCCGATGCCGCTCATCTTGTAACCGCCGAACGGAGCGTCGGCGCCGTAGTACATGCCGCTGTTGATCATCAGCGATCCGGTGCGGATCCGGCGGGCGACGGCCATCGCGCGGTCGTCGGGGCCCATGACCGCACCGGCCAGCCCGTAGGTCGAGTTGTTCGCCAGCTCGACGGCGCCGTCGTCGCCGCCGTCGTACGGGGTGATCGACAGCACCGGCCCGAAGATCTCCTCCTGGAAGATCGTGTGGTGCGGTTCGACGTCGGCGACGATGGTCGGCGCGACGAAGTAGCCGCGGTCAAGTCCCTCGGGCGCACCGCCGCCGACGGTGATCCGACCGCCCTCTCGTTTGGCGATCTCGATGTAGTTGAGCACCCGGTCACGCTGCTTGGCCGACACCAGCGGTCCGCAGAAGGTGTTCGGGTCGGCCGGGTCGCCCACCGCGAGCGCGCCGAATGTCGCCGAGGCCACCTCGACCGCCTGATCGTACACCGACCGGGGCACCAACATGCGGGTGGCCAGCGCGCACCCCTGCCCCGAATGCATCAGTGCGCCAATGCAACCGGGCAGCGCCGCGTCCAGATCTGCGCCCTCGAGCACCAGATACGCCGACTTGCCGCCGAGCTCGAGCATGTTGCGCTTCATCGTGTCACCGGACAGCCGCTGGATGAGCTTGCCGACCGCCGTAGACCCAGTGAACGACACCATATCGATGCGCGGGTCGGTCGCCAGCACCTGGGCGATGCTGTTGTCCGAGGTCGGGACGATGTTCACCACGCCGGCCGGGATGTCGGTCTTCTCGACGATGAGCCGGCCCCACCGCAGCGCGCTCCACGGCGTCTCCATCGCGGGCTTGAGCACCATCGTGTTGCCGGTGGCCAGGATCTGGCCCATCTTGTTGCTGATGATCTCGAACGGAAAGTTCCACGGCGTGATCGCACCGACCACACCCATCGGCTCCTTGACCACCACCCGGTTGTACGGGACACCCATCTTGGCGTCCTGGTCGAGCATCCGCTCCCACGCGAACTTCGTGATGTGCTCGGCTGGCCAGCGCACCGCGTCGGCCAACGGCCACTCCAGTTGCGCGAGGTAGGTCATGCCCACGGTGGCACCGACCTCGGCGATCAACTCGGCGCGAATGAGTTCCTTCTCCTCGAGCAGCGCGTTGTGCAGCTGCATGAGGCAGTGCTGGCGGAACTCGTGGTTGGTCGCCCAGTCGGTGGTGTCGAACGCCCGCCGCGCGGCCGCGATCGCGGCCTCCATGTCGTCGGCGCCGGCATCGGTCGCGGTACCCAGCGCCTCCTCGGTCGCCGGGTTGATGTTGTCGACCGTCTTCCCCGTCGACGAATCCCGCAGTTCGCCGTCGATGTACAGGCGGGTCTCGGGGTTGAATTGAACGGTGGTGGTGTCGACCGGCGAAGCCGTCATTGGCGCTCCCTGTGGCTGGACTGTCGTCGCGAGCTAGTGTACCTCTTATAGATAATTGTTTAGCTGATTCGGCTGCAAGCCCGAATCGCGAATTCGGTAGAGGTGGTGACGCAATGCCAGGCGCC
This sequence comes from Mycobacterium sp. E136, assembly GCF_001666865.1. Lineage (NCBI taxonomy): Bacteria > Bacillati > Actinomycetota > Actinomycetes > Mycobacteriales > Mycobacteriaceae > Mycobacterium > Mycobacterium sp. E136. Next base: position 34,898 of record NZ_LZJE01000214.1, on the reverse strand, counting down.
GTCGGCAGCGCTTCGGACAGTGGCGGCTACGTGTCCGACGTCGCTGCATTCCGCCAGGATTTCCGGCAGTACCTCAGAGGACTCGACTGCGCCGACGCCTGGCGCTCGGCCGCGTTTCGCACCGCCGAAGAAGGGCTGGCCCACGACGCGACGGTGATGGCGCGGTTGAATGCCGACGGCTGGAACCGCTACGGCTGGCCCGAGGATGTCGGCGGGCTGGGCGGCAACGAGATCCACCGGGCGGTTCTCTACGAGGAGCTCGGCCAGGCGATGTTGCCGATTCCCGCGCAGGCGTGGACGCTCGAGGTGATCGCGCCGTCGGTGCTGACGTTCGCGCCGCACCTGGCCGAGCGCTACGTCCCGAACTACCTGACCGGCTCCGAATGGTGGGGGCAAGGTTTCTCCGAGCCGGACTCCGGCAGCGATCTGGCCTCGCTGCGCACGCGCGCCACCGAGGACGGCGACGGGTTCGTGGTCAGCGGCCAGAAGATCTGGACCAGCCAAGGCGGGACCGCCAAGCGGTTGCTCGTGCTGGTGCGCACCGGAACCCCCGAGAGCCGGCATCGGGGCCTGTCGATGCTGCTCATCGACGCCGACGCGCCCGGCGTCACCGTGCGCCCGATCGCGCTGGCCAGCGGGCGCCGCGAGCTGGCCGAGGTGTTCTTCGACGACGTGCGGGTACCGCGGGAGCGGCTGGTCGGTGAGGTCGACGGCGGATGGGCCGTCACGATGTTCCTGATGCAGTACGAACGCGGCATGTACGGCTATGCGGCGCTGAACAAGGTGCTGATGGAGCTGGGCCGGTTGCGTGAATACATGGTCACGGTAGGGACGAGCCAGGCGCACCGCGAGCGGTTCGCCCAGGTCTACGTCGAGGTCATCACCGCGCAGGCGCGCGCCGCGGCCAACGTGCGCAAGCTGGCCGCCGGCGAGGCGGTGGGGCCGGGCAGCAGCATCGACAAACTGCTGTGCAGCGAGGCCGAGCGGGCCGTTCACGACCTGATCCTCGATGTCGCCCGTGACCACATGGTGGTCGGTGCGCCGGTCGGGGGTGATCCCATCGAACTCGACACCGCCCGCGCCGAGTGGTGGTACTCGCGCGCCGCCACGGTCATGGGCGGCACCGCTGAGGTGCAGCGCGGCATCATCGCCGACCACATCCTTGGCCTGCCGAAGGAAAGGCGCGCATCGTGACTCCCCGCCATGAGCCCGACGAGTCGTGGCCGATGATCGAGGAGGCGGTGTTCCGCCTGTTCGACGACATCGCGGCCAAACAGGACCACGTGGTGATCGACCCGCTGCTCGCCGAACTTGGGTGGTCGGAGATCGAGACCGAATACCCCGTTGAGGCGTGCGCGCTGCTGTTCCGCGCGCAGGGCCGATCGTTGGCGCTGACGGACGCGTTGGACCGTGTGATGCTGGCCGAGCTGCAAGCACTGACCGGTGATCCGGTCGACGCGATCGTGCTGCCCTCACTGAAGCAGGCCTCGCGACCGAGCTCCAACGAAGGTCAGGTCAAGGGGATCGTGCTCGGACCGCTACGCGGCCGCGTCGCCGTTCCCGTGTCGGGTGCACTGGGCACCGTCTCGGTGTCGGTCGTCGACTCCGAGCAACTGCGCGGCGAACGCCTCGACACATTCGACGGCAGCGTCGTCTGGACCCGCGTCGACGGCCCCCTCGATGGCGACCTCGTCGACGCCTCCACCGAGTGGGGCCGCGCCATCGCCGCGGCGCACCGCGCACTGGCCACCGAACTGGTCGCCCTGGCCGACCGCGCGCTGCAGATCGCGGTCGAACACGTCAGCGTCCGAACCCAATTCGGTTCGCCGATCGGCTCGCTGCAGTCGCCCCGCCACGCGCTTGCGGCGGCTTCCGCGAAGCTGGAAGGCGCCCGCGCGCTACTCGACGACTCGTGGCGCTACGGCGGCGTGTTGTCGGCACAGACCGCCAAAGTCGCCGCCGGACGCGCCCACCGCGCGGTCGCCGACGTGGTCCTGCAGGTCTGCGGCGCGGTGGGACTGACCGCCGAGCACGACCTGCACCGCTACGTCAGACGCGGTTTCCAGCTCGACGCCCTGTGCGGCTCGTATCTGCAACTCGAGTCGCTGCTCGCCGACCGCCTCTTCGACATCTACGCGCCGGGTCGCGCACTGCCCGCCATCATCAATCTGGACTGAGGACATTCATGCGCCGCAACATCTTCGACGAAGTGCACGACGACTTTCGCGCCACCGCGCGGGAGTTCTTCGAACGCGAATGCGTTCCCCGCGTGGAGAAGTGGGAGCGCGACGGCAAGGTGAGCCGCGAGGCATGGCTTGCCGCAGGCGAGCACGGCCTGATCGGCTGGGAGTTCGACGAGAAGTACGGCGGTCTGGGGGTCAAGGACTTCCGGTTCAACCAGATCATCTCCGAGGAGATGTTCATGACGGGTTCGGTCGGCATCGGCCTCGGCGTGCAGAACGACATCCTGATGCCGTACATGAACCACCTCACCACCGAGGAGCAAAAGCAACGCTGGCTTCCGAAGTTCATCTCCGGCGAATACATCGGTTCGATCGCGATGTCGGAACCCGCCGCGGGTTCGGACCTGGCAGGCATCAAGACCACCGCGCGCGACGAGGGCGATCACTGGGTGGTCAACGGACAGAAAACCTTCATCAGCAACGGCCTGCTGTCCAAGTTGGTGTTGACGGCGGTCAAGACCGACCCAGCCGCCGGCCGAAAAGGCATCAGCCTGCTGATGATCGAGGACGGGATGGAGGGCTTTACCCGCGGCCGCAAACTCGACAAGATCGGCCAGTTCTCCGCCGACACCGCCGAACTGTTCTTCGAGGATGTCAAGGTGCCGAAGGAGAACCTCGTCGGCGAGCTCAACCGCGGCTTCTACCATCTGGTGTCGAATCTGCCGTTCGAGCGGGTCGGCGTGGCCTGCTACGCGCTACCGGCCGCGCGCCGGGCTCTCGATCTGACGAAAGCGTATGCGTTGGAGCGCACCGCGTTCGGCCAGCCGATCGGCAAGTTTCAGGTCAACCGGCATTTCATCGCCGAAATGCAGGTGAAACTCGATGCCGCCCAGACCTATCTCGATCAGTGTGTGCTCGCGGTCAACGAGGGCACGCTCTCGGACGCCGACGCCGCCGGCCTCAAATGGTGGACCTCGGAGGTGCAGTGGGAGATCATCGACCGCTGCCTGCAACTTCACGGCGGCTACGGCTACATCAACGAGTACGAAGTCGCCCGGCTGTGGCGTGATTCGCGGGTCCAGCGCCTGTATGCAGGCACGACCGAGATCATGAAGGACCTGATGGGACGGGCGATGGGTTACTGATGAGCTTGGTCACTGAGTGGGCGCGTACAGGTGTTGACTGAGCGGGTGTCGGTTAACCTGAGAAATAGTTAGTTGATTCCGAACCCGGTGGAGGACGATATGGAGGTCACCAGCCTTCGCGAGCCGAAGATGGCGGACCGAGTGGCCACGGTGCTCCGCCGGATGTTCATCCGCGGTGAGATCGCCGAAGGGACCATGCTGCCACCGGAGTCGGAACTCATGGAACGGTTCGGCGTGTCGCGCCCGACCCTGCGTGAGGCGTTCCGCGTGCTGGAGTCGGAATCGCTGATCGTCGTCCAGCGCGGCGTACGCGGCGGCGCCCGGGTCACGCGACCTCGACGTGAAACCCTCGCGCGCTACGCCGGGCTGATCCTCGAATACGAGGGGGTCACGGTCAAAGACGTCTACGAGGCCAGGATGGCGCTCGAGACGCCGATGGTGCGGCGATTGGCCGAGAAGCGCGACCCCGCGGTCATCGCGGAGCTGGAGAAGGTCGTCGAGAGCGAGTCGAAGCTGGAGCCGGGCAGCGAGACCGTCGACCAGTTGACCGACTTCCATGCCGCGATCGCCCGGCTGTCGGGCAACAAGACCCTGCAGATCGTCACGGATATGCTGCATCACATCGTCGAGAAGGCGAACCGGTCGTTGCAGCCCACCGAGGGCGCCCGAGCCGAGCAGGCCGTGCGACGATCGGCGAAAACCCATCGCATGGTGCTCGACCACATAAAGGCCGGAGATGCCGACAAGGCTGCCGAACTGTGGCAGCGGCATTTGCAGAAGGCCGAAGAGTTCGTCCTCACCGGTGCCGAGATGTCCACCGTCGTCGACCTTCTGGAATGACCGAACTGCGCCAAGACCCGGGCCACGACATCGAAACCCCGGTCCACCTGCTGCGCCGGTTCGGCGTCGAGGTGCTGGTCGCCGACCAGCAGTCCGCGGTCGTGGAGATGTCGATGCCGTTGGCCGGTATGCGCAATCCGTTCACCGGCCAACCGACTATCGCCCCGCTCGGACTGCTCGTGGACGCGGTCAGCGGCATGTCGAACCACTTCCGGCATCAACGCGACGAGTGGACGGTCACCACCGAGTTGACCGTCGAGTTGAGCCCGGAGGGCTGCGAAATGGCGACCGCGGCCGGCGCACCGCCGGTGGTGGCGTCGGGGCGCCCGCTGGGCCCCAGGGACGCCGGATCGTCGCTGTCGGTGTACACGCTGTCCTGCGACGGGGTGGTCATCGGTGGCGGCACCGTGCGGTCGTACTACCTTCAGCCCGAGACGCTGGATCTCAGCGAACCGCCGGAAACCCTCGATCTCGGCGAACCTACGTCGCTGGCGGAGTTGATGGCGGTGGAGCCGATGCCGGTCACCGACGAGGTCCGCGCGTTACGCCAGCGTGCCGACCCGTTCCTCAACAACGCCGTCGGAATCGTCAACGGCGGAATCGCCTCGGCAGGACTGGAACTGGCCGCCTCAGCGGCTGTGAACACCGGTGACGTACCGATGCGCACGGCATCGGTGCGGGTGAACTTCCTGCGCCCCTTCCCCGCCGACGAGACATCACGCTACGAGGCGACGCCGCTGCGGGTCGGCCGCGGCACCGCCGTCGCCGACGCCCAGGCCATCGGCGACGACGGCCGACCCGCGCTCGTCGCGCGGATCACCGCCTACCGCTAGCGTTCACTTCTTCGATCGGGCACGGAATGCCGCGACGCGTTCCTGGAACTCCGGCGTCGAGAACGACGTGTACTCCTCGGCCAACGCGTACTCCAGCACGCCGAGCGCGGCCCGCGACAGGTGCATGTTCATGGCGACCTTGGTGGCACGCAACGCCTGCGGCGGCAGCGCGGCCAGCTTCTCCCCGATCGCGAGCGCGTCGTCGAGCACCGCGTCGTCGGACGCCACCTTCGTGGCGAGGTTGAGTTTCTCGGCGTCGACGGCGGTGATCCGATCCCCGAGCAGCACATACTCTTTGGCCTTCATCAGACCGATCAGCAGCGGCAGCATCGCCGCCCCGCCGTCGCCGGCGACCAGACCCACCGCGACGTGCGGGTCGGCCAGGTAGCTGCTCTGCCCCATCACCAGGAAGTCGCTGAGCAGCGCGATAGAACAGCCCAGCCCGACGGCCGGGCCGTTGACCGCCGACACCAACGGCTTGGCGAAGTTGATCACCTCGAGGAAAACCGTTCGCGCTTCTTGAATCTGGAATTGCCGCGCGACCGGGTCCTCGATCAGCCGGCCGAACATCACCATGTCACCGCCCGCCGAGAACGCCTTGCCGACACCGGTCGTCACGACCGCACGGACGTCGTCATCCGCGGCGAGTTTGCGCCAGATCGTGGCGAACGCGTGGTGCACCTCCTCGTTGACCGCGTTGAACGCCTCCGGCCGGTTGATGCTCACCACGTGCACCGCGCCGCTCTTCTCGACCAGCAGCGCCGGGGCGAACTCCTCGTAGCCGGGCAGGGTGGCGATTTCAGAAGTCGTCATATCAGTCCTTGTCACTGGAGAGGATGGTCACTGCGGAGACGGCGGTCGGCCCGCCGATGTTGTGCGCCAACGCTACCCGGGCGCCGTCAACCTGGTTCTCGGCTTCGCCGCGGAGCTGGTTGAACAGTTCATAGCACTGCGCGACGCCGGTGGCGCCGGGCGGATGCCCCTTGCCCTTCAGTCCGCCGCTGGGGTTGATCGGGATCGAACCGCCGACATAGTGTTCGCGGCCTTCGACGACCTTGTACGCCTCGAAGCGGTCGGCGAAGCCGAGGTCCTCGTAGCTGATCAACTCGACGCCGGTGAAGCAGTCGTGCACCTCGGCGACGTCGATGTCGCTGGGCGTCAGACCCGCCATCTTCATGGCTGCCTTCGCGGCGCGCACCGTCGGCGGGAACGTCGTCATGTCCTGCTTGTGCTGGTGCATGACCCGGTCCATGCCGATGCCGACGCCACGGACCCAGACCGGGCGGTCCGTGTAGCGGTCCACGACGTCCTCGGCCGCCAGGATCAGCGCCGCCGCGCCGTCGCTCTGCGGGGTGCAGTCGTAGAGCCCGAACGGCTCGACCACGATCGGTGCGGCCAGCGCCTGCTCGACGGTGATCTCGTAGCGCAGTTGCGCTTTCGGGTTCTTCAGCGCATGAAAGTGGTTCTTCACCGCGACCATCGCCATGTGTTCTTTGGTGGCCGGCGACTCGTGCAGGTACCGCGTGACGTGCAGCGCGAAGTTCGCCGGCGCGACCAGCCCGAGCGGGTAGTCCCAGGCGTTGTCGCGCGTCATCGCCGCCCAGTCCCAGAACGTCGTCGTCGACGACGTCTCACGCACCTTGTCCGCACCCATGATGAGCACGACGTCGTAGAGCCCGGAGGCGATCGCCATCACGCCGTTGCGCACCGCGTCATTGCCGGTCGCGCAGGCGTTCTCGACACGGGTGACCGGGATGTCGGTCAGGTCCAGCGTGTCCGCGAGAATTCCGGAGGGGAACCCGTCGGTGGTCGACAGCTCGCCGAACCAGGCCGCTTCGATCTCGGACTTCTGGATGCCCTTGTCGACGTTGCCGACGGCTTCGGCGTAGGCCATGGGGACCAGGTCCTTGACGCCGAGTTCGAAATGCTCGGCGAACGGGGTCATCCCCGCCCCTACGACAGCAACGCGCCTCATGATGCAACCCTTTCCGCGCGACGGCCCGGCCAGAACGCGTAGCCGTAATCCGGGATGCCCGAGCGCATCGCGATCCGCCGCAACACCACTTCACCTTCCTGGCCGACCGCCGTCTCACCAGCGGGCACACCGGTCACCTTGAGCAGCACCCGGACCGGGCTGTCGTCGAGCTGCACGACGGCCAGCGAGTAGGGGCTGGGTAGATCGGGCACCGGGATGCGCACCGTGGTATGGGTGTACACGGTGCCGGTGCGCGGCAGCGGCTCGAGCCGGTACTCGTCGGCGAGCACACCCGAATCGTCGACCCGCAGCCGCGGCGGGAACTGCGGATCCGAGTCGATACCCGGGCGTTCCTCGAAAACCGCAGCTTCCCAGCGGATCTTGGGTTCGAATGCGCGGCTGTAGGCCGGCATCGAGATAGGGATGCCGATACCTTCGGCCGTCTTGAACGCGGGCAGGTCGCGCGGCTCGACCTCGTCGCGGGTCACGGTGACGTCCGCCGAACCGAGCGCGGCGACGCTGACCGTCGCCTGCTCGACCGCGATCACCAACCCTGTCTGCTTCTGCTCGACTGCCCGCGCCAGGGCGCGGACCACTCCGGCGGCCGAGGTCGCCGGCTCCTCCACCGCAACCGAGGTGTCGACGGCCTTGCCGAGCTGCCCCGCGGGCACGCCGGCCACCCCGGCCACCGGACCGTCGAGGTCGAGTTTGGCCAGCGTCGCGCGCACGCCCACCTCGCGCTGCAGGCGCGGATCGGCGTAGGTGTGGCGCGACCCGTCGTCGCTGCGCGCCACCAGGGGAAGGCTGCGGCTCTGCCGGGCGTGGGCGCTGAGTTCCGCGCCGCGCTCACCGGTCAGCACCGCCGCGGCGCCGACGGCCGCCTCGTTGTCGTCGGCCGCGATGACCAGGGTCCCCGCTGATGCCGCCACGGTCTGCTCCAGCACCGCCGGCGCGCCCCCGAGCACCTCGGCCACCGGCGTCGTGCCGGGCAGCCCGAGTGCGGCCAGCAGCACCGCACCGTTGCCGCCTTCCACGAGCGGGAAGTTGCGGGACACCAGCACGACCGCCTGCGCCTGCGCCTGCGGGTCTGCGGCGCGTCCTGCGGCGACGGCCATGGTCAGCGCGTCCTCGTCGGGCCCTTTAACCCGGCGTTTACCGCTGTTCCACGGTGGCAGGTAGGTGCCGATCGACACGACGTGGGTCATCCAACCTCGATTCCGCTGGCGCCCCGTAGGCCGCCGTATCACTAATAAGCTATATAGTTATAGCATTCCGCGGCAGAACCCTGTAGGAGGACCGATGACCCGAAGTCTGTCCGATCGCGTCGTCATCGTCACCGGCGCGAGTCGCGGCATCGGCCAGGCGATCGCCGCGCGGGTGGCCGCCGAGGGCGCGCGGGTGGGTCTGCTCGCCAGAACCGACTCCCCGAACCCGAAGCTTGCCGGGACGCTCGCCGAGACCGCCGAGGCGGTGCGCGCGGCGGGTGGGCAGGCCTACGAGGCGGTCTGCGACGTCCGTGACGCCGAATCGGTGGTCACCGCGGTGGCCGAGGTCGCCGACGCTTTCGGCGGGATCGACGTAGTAGTCAACAACGCGGGCGCACTCGACCTACGGCCGACGTCACAGTTGCCGCCCAAGAACTTTCGCCGACTGCTGGCGGTCAACGTCGAGGGACCGTTCGTGGTGGTGCAGGCCGCGCTACCGCACCTGCGCCGCTCGGAGAACGCGCACATCGTCAACGTCTCGCCGCCGCTGAACCTCGAACCGGCGTGGGTCGGGGCGCACACCGGCCACACCGTCGGCAAGTACGCCGAGAGCCTGCTCACCGTGGGGTGGGCGGCGGAGTTCGCGTCGATCCCGATCGCGGTCAACTCCCTGTGGCCGGCCACCACCGTGGCGAGCACCGGGATGCTCGTCGCGATGGGTGAGGGCGTCAGGGCGCAGGCCCGCGATCCACGGATCATGGCCGACGCGCTACACGCCCTGGTCACCCGCCCGACCGACTGCACCGGAAACTTCTTCACCGACGAGCAGGTGCTGCGCGACGAGGGCGTCACCGACCTCGCCGGATACCGGCTCGCCGCGACCGAGGATGATCTGGTTCCGAACTTCTACCTCGACTCCACCCCGCCGCCGACGATCTAGGACACCTGTGAGCCAATTCGACGCGCTGCGCGCCAACGAACCCGAACTCGCCGAGTTACGGACCGCGGTACGCGCGTTCCTTGACAAAGACCGTGCCGAGTTCGGCTGGGAACCCGATGTCGACTCCTGGCTGGGGCAGTGGGACGAGGCGTTCAGCGCCCGGCTCGGCGCCGCCGGCTTCGTCGGCTTGATCGTGCCCAAGGAGTACGGCGGAGCGGGTTTGACCCACCTGCACCGGTATGTGGTGACCGAGGAATTGTTGGCTCAGGGCGCCCCGGTGGCCGCGCACTGGGTAGCCGACCGCCAGGTCGTCCCGGGCCTGCTGGCGTACGGCAACGAGGAACAACGCCGACGGCTGCTCCCCCGCATCGCGGCGGGCACGTTCTTCTCCTCGATCGGGATGAGCGAGCACGGCGCCGGTTCGGATCTGGCGGCCGTGCAGTCCAAGGCGGTCAAGACCGACGGCGGATGGGTGCTCAACGGCACCAAGGTGTGGACCAGCGGCGCACACAAGGCGCATCAGGTGGTGGTGCTGGCCCGCACCAGTCCCGCCGATCCGCAAAAGCGGCACGCCGGGTTCAGCCAGTTCCTGGTGCCGTGCGACGCCGAGGGTGTGCGGATCGAACCGATCCTGATGATGAACGGCGACCACCACTTCAACGAGGTGGCTTTCACCGACGTGTTCATCCCCGACGAGGACGTCCTCGGCGAGGTGGGCAACGGCTGGCACCAGGTGACCGCCGAACTGTCCTTCGAGCGCAGCGGGCCCGAGCGGATCCTGTCGACGGTGCCGCTGATCCTGGCGGCCGTCCGGCTTCTGGCGAGCTGCCCGGACACCGACGACACCACCGCCGGAATCGTCGGCGACCTTCTCGGACGGCTGATTTCGCTGCGGCAGCTGTCGGTGTGGGTGGCCCGTACACTCAGCGAGAGCAACGACGCGGCGAACCAGGCCGCGCTGGTCAAGGACCTGGGCACCCGGTTCGAACAGGATTCGATCGAGGTGATCGCCGACGTGCTCGACCGGGTCTCGCCGACCCCCGAACTGGCGGCGCTGACCGCCACCGCGATCCTGCACAAGCCGATCTTCACGCTGCGCGGCGGCACCAACGAGGTGCTGCGCGGCGTCGTCGCACGAGGAATGGGGTTGCGATGAACGCACTTTCGGGCGGCGTGTTCGCCACCAAAGCCACCGCCGACGACTACGCCGACCTGCGCCAGCTCGTCGACGACATCGGGCGGCGGTCGTTCGAGGCGCGGATCGGCATCCGCCGTATTCCCGAGCAGTTCGACGAGCAGCTGTGGGGCAACCTCTCCGACACGGGTCTTACCCAACTGAGCAACGACGCGGGACCGAACGAGCTCGCGGTGGTGCTCGCTGGCGTCGCACGGCACGCGGGCGCCGTGCCGCTCGCCGAAACCGACGCGCTCGCAGGCTGGCTCGCGCACCGCGCGGGTCTCGAAGTGCCCGACGGGCCGTTGACCGTCGCGCTCGCCGACAGCGACGGTCGCGCCACGGGTGTCCCGTGGACGCGGGCCAGCGCGGCGGTGTTGATGGTGGTGCAGGCTGCGGACGGGACGCGCGTCGGCGTCGTGGAGCCCGCGGACATCGTCGACGGCCACAATGCCGCAGGTGAACCACGCGACCGCGTGACCGCTTCGCTCGCTTCCGCCACGTTGGCCGCCGTCGACCCCGGTGTCATCGCTGAACTGATGCTGCGTGGCGCCTGGTGCCGGACCGTGCAGATCATCGGCGCATTGGACGCCGCGGCCGCGATGACGGTCACCCACACCGCCGAGCGTGAACAGTTCGGTCGCTCGCTGAGCAAGTTCCAGTCGGTGCAGCACGCGCTGGCGGGCCTGGCCGGTGAGATCGAACGTGCCAGGGCCGCCGCATCTCTGGCGGTCGCCGCCGCCTCGGACCACGGATTCGACTCGCCGCAGACCGAATTCGCGGTCACCGCGGCCCGGGTGGCGGTGGGTCGCGCCGTCACACCGGTGACGACCATCGCCCACCAGTTGCACGGTGCGATCGGTGTGACGGCCGAGCACCCGCTGTGGTCGGTGACACTGCGGGCTCAGTCCTGGGCTGACGAGTTCGGAACGACGGCGGGATACGCCCGCCGTCTCGGTCGCATGGCGTTGGATTCGGCGAATCCGTGGGACCTCGTGATCGGCAACCTGTAGACCCCTTCGGAGAACGGAGAACACGTGACAATCGAGAAGTTCAGCGGGGCGTCGGCGATCGTCAGCGGCGGCGCCGGAGGGCTCGGTGAGGCCACCGTGCGGCGCCTGCACACCGAGGGACTGGGCGTGGTCATCGCGGACCTGGCCGCCGACAAAGGTAAGGCGCTGGCCGACGAACTCGGCGAGCGCGCAGTGTTCTTCAGCACCGATGTGACGAGCGAAGACTCGATCAACGAGGCGATCGCACAAGCCAATTCGATCGGCCGGTTGCGGTATGCCGTCGTCGCGCACGGCGGTTACGGCGTCGCGCAGCGCATGGTCCAGCGCGACGGCAGCCCCGCCGACTTCGGGGCCTTCACCAAGACCATCGGCCTCTATCTCAACGGCACCTACAACGTGGCCCGCCTGGTCGCAGCCTCGGTGGCCGCGGCCGATCCCGGCACCGACGGCGAACGCGGCGCACTGGTGTTGACCGCGTCGATCGCCGGATACGAGGGCCAGATCGGCCAGTCCGCTTACGCTGCAGCCAAAGCGGGGGTGATCGGCCTGACGATCGCCGCCGCAAGAGATCTCAGTTCGGCGGGTATCCGGGTCAACACGATCGCACCGGGGACGATAAAGACCCCGATCATGGAGTCGGTCGGCGAGGAGGCGATCGCCAAGTTCGCAGCCAACATCCCGTTCCCCAAACGCCTCGGCACCCCCGACGAGTTTGCCGACGCCGCGGTCTTCCTGCTGTCCAACGGCTACGTCAACGGCGAGGTCATGCGCCTCGACGGCGCGCAACGCTTCACCCCCAAATAGCGATCAGTCTGCGACAGAGGAGGTTTCAATGGCGCGGATCATTGTGACCGGCGGGAACAGCGGCGTCGGAAAGGCGACTGCCACCGCGATGGCGGCCGCCGGACACGACGTCGTGATCGCGTGCCGGTCACTGGCCAAGGGGAACGAAGCCGCCGCAGCGATGCCGGGCAACGTCGCGGTGCGGGAGTTGGATCTCGCGGACCTGGCCAGTGTGCGCCGATTCGCCGACGGCGTCGAATCGCTCGACGTCCTGGTGAACAACGCCGGCGTGCTCGGGCTGCCGCTGACTCGCACGGTCGACGGCTTCGAGGCGCACATGGGGACCAACCATCTCGGTCACTTCGCGCTCACCTGCCTGCTGGGTGACCGGATCCGGGACCGTGTGGTCGTGGTGGCGAGCACCAACTACACCACCGCCCGTATCCACTTCGACGATCTCAACTATCACCATCGCAGATACAGTCCCTTCCGCGCATACGGAGAGTCGAAGCTGGCCAACCTGCTGTTCGTGCGCCAGTTGGTCAGTCGCGGGTTCACCGCATACGCCTCGGACCCCGGGATGACCGACACCGCAATCACCCGCGACGGGTCACGCGTACTGCGGTGGGCGGGTCGGACCATCGCACCGCATATCGCCCAGAGTCCCAGCGACGGTGCACGTTCGACAGTTCAAGCCGTCACGACCGACCTGCCCAACGGCACCTATCTGTCGCCTCGCGGCCTCATGCATCAATGGGGCAGACCCAGGCCCACGAAGCTGAAGGCCAAGGCCGTCGACGACGACAGCGCCCGTAGGCTCTGGGAGCTCTCCGAGGAGCTCACCGGCTGCCGGTGGAACGGCGAGCCGGTTCACCGGGACAGATAGAACGCCGCGGCGCGGCGGATCGAATCGTGAATCGGTTCGGGGTGCCAACCCAGTTCACGTTCGACCTTGCTGTGATCCATCGGCGACATGATGTGCAGCAACCGCACCGACAGGGTGGACAGCAGCATGTCGCGTCGCAGGATCTTGGCGGCGACGTCCCCGAAGAATCCGAGCGTGTACATGGCTTTCAACGGAATTCCGATCCGCGGCGGCTTCTTCCCGCCGGCCTCCGCCGCCGTGGTGTAGAGGTCCCGGGCGCTGAGAAATCTCTCCGAGATGATGTATCGCTCTCCGACGCGACCGTGCTGGGCAGCCAGTATCAGCGCACGCGCGGCGTCCTCGATGCCGACCGCTTCCGACGACATGTCCTTGACGTAGAACGGCATCTTGCCCCTGGCGGCCGCGGCCACCAGCGAGCCGTGCGGCGTCGGCGCAAAGTCGCCCGGTCCGTAGGTGTTCGACACGCACAACGCCACCGCAGGCAAACCGTGGTCGGCCGCATACCGCAGCACCAGTCGCTCCGCTTCGACCCGCGAGCGGATGTAGTCCCCGCCCTTGTCCAGCCAGTTCATCGGTTCGTCCTCGGTGACCGGTCGGCCATCGGCGCTCAACGCGATGGTGCCGATCGTGCTGGTGAACACGAAGCGCCGAAGGCCCGCCTCGACCGCCGCGTCGAGAACGTGACGCAGCCCTTCGACGTTCGTCCGGAACAGTGGGCTCGGGTCGCGCAACCAGGCCCTGGTGTCGACGACGCAGTAGAAGACGTCGTCGCAGTCCCGCATCGCGGTTCGCAATGCCTCGTCGTCGAAGATGTCACCGTAGTGGCGTTCGACGTCGAGGTCGTCGATCGCTTCCGTCGAGCTGGTCCTGCGCAGCAGGACACGGACCCGGTCACCGCGCTCGACGAGCTGCCGGGTCACGTGTGAGCCCAGGAAGCCGCTGGCTCCGATCACCAGTTTGGTGCTCACAGCCGGCCGTCGATCCGCAGGTCCGGATGCACCCACGACGGTGAGCGCTTCTTTTTGAATGCCACAAAACCTTCCTGCGCCTCTGGCCCGAACAGGCTGCCTCGCATACCGATTCGGTCATAGAGCCCCAGGTAATCGTCCAGGTCTGCCTTGATGGCCGCCCGAGCGGCCGGTGCGGTGCGTGCGCACTGGGCCAGTACCTCCCGGGCAGTGCTGAGCACCTCGTCGTGCGGGACGACGCGCGACACCATGCCCCAGTCGAGCGCCTCGGCAGCGGTCAGGACGCGGCCGGTGAACATCAGGTCCCGGGTTCGCACCGGCCCGATCAAGCGGGCCAGCATCTGGCTGTAGTAGGTGTCGGCGATGCCGCGGTACAACTCGGGAACCCGGAACGTCGCGCGCTCGCTGACCACCGCGATATCGCTGCACAGCGCGATCTGCAGGCCGCCGCCCTGGCACAGGCCGTTGACCGCGGCCACCACCGGTTTGACCGACTGCCGCAGCGTGTCGAACGGCGTCACGTCCATGCCGAGCAGACCGGCGAAGTCCATCCAGTTGTCCTCGGCCCCCTGCGCCAGGTCCCCGCCCGGGGCGAACACATCACCGGCGCCGGTGATGATGAGCCCCGCGAGCTCCGGATCGGCGTCGACGCGGCTCACCGCGTAGCGGATCCCGAAGTACATCGCGGGCGTCATCGCGTTGCGCGCATGCGGCCGGTCCAGCGTGCATGTCGCGATGGCGCCGTCGCGGGTGAATTTCAGGTACGGGGTGCCCAGCCAGTCGCCGTCGGGCGTGCGTGGTGCGGTTTCCTGCGTCATGCCTACAATTTGTACTCTATATTGCTAAATAGTTGTATGATTTGGCGGACCGACGTACCATCCCGACAACACCCGTCGACGAGGGAGAGCTTTCGTGGGATCACTTGACGGCCGAGTCGTTTTCATCACCGGAGCAGCACGCGGACAGGGTCGCTCGCACGCCGTCACGTGCGCAGAGGAAGGCGCCAACATCGTCGGCGTCGACATCTGCCACGACCTCGACGTGGTGCCCTACAAGCTGGGCACGATCGACGATCTCGAAGAGACTGCCCGCCTGGTCGAGAAGACCGGCCAGGAGATGCTGTTCCAGCAGGCCGACGTGCGCGACAAGGCGGCACTGCAGACAGCTTTCGACGCCGGTGTCGATCGGTTCGGCCATATCGACACGGTGATCGCCAACGCGGGCGTGGTTCTGACCAACGCTGACGAGCGCGACGCCTCCGAAGCGCTGCGAGCGGGTCTGGACATCATGCAGACCGGCGTGTGGAATGCTTTCCAGGTCGCGATCCCACACCTAAAGGAGCGCGGCGTGGGCGGTAACCTCATCGCGACCAGCTCGATGGCCGCGCTCTTGGACCTGACCGATGGCCGCGGCGGCAGCGACGCCTATCTGATGGCCAAGGTCGCTATCGTCGGCCTGGTTCGCGCATACGCCGCCATGCTCGCCCCTGACCGCATCCGTGTAAACGCAGTGGCCCCCACGAACTGCGCGACGCCGATGATCACCGACAACCCGGCGTTGTTCAAGGTGATCGAGGAGAACCCCCGGATGGTCAACGCCGTCCAGACAGCGCTGCCGGACCTGCCGTTGATCGAACCCAAGGACGTCAGCAACGCGATCCTGTTCCTCATCAGCGATGCGGGCCGCTCGTTCACCGGCAGCCTGCTCAAGGTCGACGCCGGCATGGACGTCCGCCGGTAGGACGCGTATGGACTACGGCATCCGAGGCAGGTCGGCGCTCGTCGTCGGCGGCAGCAGGGGCATCGGCTTCGAGGTCGCCAAATTGCTTGCCGCAGAGGGATGCCGGGTTGCGATCATGGCGCGCACCAAGTCCGACGTCGATGTGGCCGTCGAGAGGATCCGGGCCGACGGTGGCGCCGCGATCGGCGTGTGCGCCGACGTCACCCAACGCGACCAGATCGACGATGCCGTACGGAGGGTGCGCGGCGAGCACGGTCCGCCGCTGATCGTAGTGGGCCAGGCGATCTACCAACGCCCAGGCGACTTTGCCGACATCGATGACACCGACGTCTACCGCGAGTCCTTCGACGCGTACACCATCAGCCAGATCTTGCTGCTCAAAGCCGTTCTCCCGGCGATGCAAGACGCCGGATGGGGCAGGTTCGTGCACATCGGGTCGGCCACCGCGAAGGAACCCGCCGGCTACATCCACCACGTCGTCGCGAACGCCACGCGGCCGTCCACTGTCGGCCTGCTCAAGACGGTGTCGGACGAGTATGCGCGCTACGGGATCACGGTCAACACCGTCGCTCCGGGCTGGATCGAGACCGAGAACGCGATCGCATACATCGACCGCAACATCGGGGTCACCACCGAGGAGGACCGGCGCAAGTTCATGCTCGGTGAGGCCAGAGTGCCCGCCGCCCGTATGGGTCAACCTCGCGAGATCGCCTCGCTGATCACGTATTTATGCTCGGACGCCGCCGGATACGTCACCGGGGCGTGGATCGAGGTCGACGGTGGCTTGCATCGATCGGCGTTCTAGAAACTAAGGAGAGCCATGGGTACCGACCAGTTGGAGCGGGTCATCGACGGCGTTCCCCAACTCAAGTGGGCCGAGCTGCCGATGACCGCAGACCGCGGGGTCGGCTGGCAAACCGTGCGCGACGCCGGACCCGTGGTGTTCATGGACAACTGGTACTACATCACCCGCCGCGACGACGTCCTTGCCGCGCTGCGGGATCCGCACCTGTTCTCGTCGAAGCAGGCGTTCGACGAACTCGGTAGCCCCCTGCCGCTGGTCCCGATCGCGTTCGATCCGCCCGAGCACACCCGCTTTCGCAAGATACTGCAGCCGTTCTTCAGCCCCCACACGCTCAAGGAGATGCTGCCAGCGCTGCAACGCCAGGCGATCGCGATCGTCGAGGCGGCCACCACCAAGGACGAGTGCGACGTGATGGCCGACATCGCGATCCCCTACCCGTCGCAGGTGTTCCTCACCCTGTTCGGGCTGCCGCTGAAAGACCGCGACCGGCTGATCGCCTGGAAAGACGCCGTGATCGCGTTGTCGGAGTTGCCTTCGATGGAGGGCGCGGACCTCACGCCCGCGCTCGAACTGGTCACCTACGTCTCGGAGGCGATCAACGAGCGCCGCGCGAATCCGGGCGACGACCTGCTGTCGAAGGTGCTCACCGGCGAGGACCCGCTCGACGATGCCGAGGCCATCGGGTTGAGCTTCCTGTTCGTGCTCGCCGGGCTGGACACTGTCACCTCGTCGATGGCCTTCGCACTGCTCGAACTCGCCCGCAATCCCGAACTGCGACATCGACTTCGCGACAATCCGGACGACATCCGGGTGTTCGTCGAGGAGATCGTCCGGCTGGAACCGCCCGCCCCGATCGTGCCGCGCGTGGCCACCGCCGATGTCACGATCGGCGACGTGACGATCCCGGCTGGGACGAAGGTGCGGCTGTGCCTGGCCGCGATCAACCGCGACGACCATGACGCGATCTCGGCCAACCACGTCGTGATGGACGGAAAAGTACACGCGCACTGGGGCTTCGGCGGCGGTCCGCACCGATGCCTGGGCTCCCATCTGGCACGGATGGAGCTGAGCCTGATCGTCGAGGAGTGGCTGCGCCGGATGCCGGTCTTCGAGGTGGCCCCCGGATGCACCGCCGAACTGACCTTCCCCGCCAACACGTTCGCGCTCGGTTCGCTAGTACTGCGCCGCTCATGATGGCAGACGTCGCAGTGCTGTGCGTCGAGTGTCAGAACGGCGTTCTCGGCCCCGAGTCGGTGCTTCCCCAGCTTGCCGCCGACAGTGTCGGGCTGGTCGCGGATCTGCGTCGCCTGCTGGACGCCGCCCGCACGGCAGGTGTCCGGGTGGTGCATGCCACCTACGAGGGCGCACTCGGTGGCGGCCATCCAGGCACCGCACGGCTCTGGCGCACACTGGGTCCGCTGACCGCCGACTGGATGCCGGGCAAACCCGAAACCCGGGTCCTCGAGGAACTTTTCGACACGTCGGATCTGGTGCTGCCGCGCCACCACGGCCTGTTTCCCACCTTGGATTCCGAACTGCTGCCCGTGCTGCGCGGCCTGGGTATCCGAACGGTGGTGCTCACCGGGGTGTCGCTGAACCTGGCGTTGCCGATCACCGCGGGTCACCTCACCCAGGCCGGCTTCAAGCTCGTCGTACCGCGCGACGCGGTGGGCGGGACACCGTCGAGCTACGCCGAGCAGGTCCTCGACAACACGATCGCGGTGCTCGGTCAGCTCACCACGGTCGGCGACCTCGTCGCTGAATGGGATGAAACCCGTTCTGGCTCAACCTCGAAGGACTAGACTCTGATGATGTTTGTGCGCAGCACGCTGTTGGCGGCCGTCGCCGTCGCCGGTTCCCTGACCACCGGTGCCCACACCGCCGCGGCCCAGACGCAGGACGCGCAGGGCGGTTGTCAGCCCGCGCTGTCGGCGCCGGAACTGGTGATGCTGGCCAACGGGGCCAAGGCGGTTCGAGCACGCCTGACCATGGCCACCTGTTCTCCAGACTCCCAACCGACCGATGTCGTCGTATGCCTGGAGGCCGCGAACGGTCGCAGCGAATGCAAAAAGCTCCCCGGCTGGAGCAACGTTCACGTCATGATGGCCGCCACCCCGCCGGACGGCGCGTTCACCGCAACCGGGCAGGTGTGCTGGTTCGACACGCTGAAAACGTTCAACACGGGTTGTCGAGCCGCCGACCCGATCACCGTCACGTTCTAGTCAACGCGATTTCTGCAGCAGGGTCGTGATTCTCGCGAATTCGCGACCCTGCTGCAGATTTCGGCGCGATCAGTTACCGCCCGGCGGTGCCAGCATGTCCTGCCACGACTTCGGGCCGCCGGCGGCACCCAGATCGCTCTGCGTGTACATCTTGCCGTCCGGCGCCATGTACTGCCCGCTGGCCGGGTCGTATTCGGCGACGGCGACCGGCGGAGCGGGGGCGGGATCCGGCAGCCCGGCGCCCGGCGCGGCGGGATCCCGCGGGGCGGGAACGCTCTGCCCCGACAGCGTGGCGTTCGGGTCGCCCTTCCATGCGTACCCGTCGTTGAGCGGCACGAATTCCTCGTCGCTCTCGCACATTTTGGCCGTCGGCGCGCGCTTGCCCGGCTTCTGCACACACGGGGTGTTACGGGCACCACGCACGTTGAACGGTGAATCCTGCGGCACCCGGCAGTACATGTCGCCTTCCGGCACCGGCGGATAGTCCTCGTGGGCGGCTGCCCGCCGCTGCTGGGCGGGCAGGAAGCCCGTGGTGCACGCCGGCGGCAGGTTGAGGTTCAGGTTGAAGCTCAGGTATGCACCGGGGTAGTCCACCTTGGTGTTGCGGTTGGGCACACCGCTGGCCTGCACGATCGCCGCGCCCTGCGGCAGCAGCACCAGCAGCTGCTCGAGGTTGGGGCGGTACACGGCCGCCACTTCGGCCACCGAGGCCAGGTTCGCCAGAACGACGGGCAGTGTCGGCTGCAGTTGGCTGAACAGCGCCCGGACCTCGTCGGCGGCGCCCGGCCCCTCCTTGAGCACCGTGGCGACGTCGGCGTCCTGGTCTCGCAGCTGATCGGTGACGGTGGCCAGGTTCGCCGCCCACGCCTCGATGGAACCGGACGTCTCGGTTTGGGTGTCCAGAAGCGGCTTCGACTTGTCGACAAGCGTCGTCAGTTCGTTGACGTTTGCCTTGGCGTCGAGGGCCAGCGCGCTGGCGCCCTTGAGGAACCGGGCGATCTCGGGACCGAGCCCGCCGAACGCGATGTACGCCTCGTCGACGACCGTCTTCAGGTTGTCCTGCGGAATCGCTTGCAGGCCTTTGTTCGTCGCGCTCAGCAGCGAGCTGATGTTCGGCGGCACCGACGTCTGGTCGCGGGCGATGACGTCGCCATCCTTGAGCGGCGGCGAGCCTTCGCTCTGCGGGATGAGGTCGATGTACTGCTCACCGATCGCCGAAACGCTGTGTACCTCGGCCTTGACGTCCGAGGGGATCTCGACGTCGGAATCCAGCGACAGCACCGCCTCGACACCGTTGCCGGTCAGGCCGACCGACTCCACCCGCCCGACCTGATATCCGCGGTAGGTGACGTTACCGCGTTCGTAGAGTCCCCCGGCCTCCGGCAACTGCGCGGTGACCGTGTACTGACCGACGCCGAACAGCAACGCCGGCAACTGCAGGATCGGGAAGAACATGATGGCGACGCCGAACAACGCGATCGTCGCCACGACGATCAACTGGATCCATATCCGCCTCGTCAGAGTCATTTACGGTCCCTGATTGAACTGGTACGGGACGACCAGCGGATTGCGGGCCGTGTACGGGCTGGGCATCTGGCCGATCGTGCGTCCCCATTGCATCTCGAGCTCGGTCAGCTCGCCTTCGAGGAAGGTGCCGGTGAACAACCCGGCGTCGAGCCTGCTGAGAGTCAGGTCAACCACCGCGGTCAGGTTGGCGTAGTCGCCGCGCAGCCATTTCGGCAGTGTCGGCTTGGGGAACGGGAACGTGGCATAGAAGTCCAACGACCGGGTCAGATCCTGGCCGGCGTTGGCCAGCGACTCGAGCACCGGCCCCAGATCCTTGAGTTCGGCGACCAGGTTCTCCTTGGTCTGGTTGACCGAATCGGCGGCCAGCGCGCTGAATTTGCCGATCTGAGCCACCGCCTCGACAAGCACGTCGCGTTCCTCACGCAGCACGGCCAGCGCCTCCGGGACGGTCTTGAGCGCCCGGTCGACGATCGGCTTGTCGTCGGCGATCTGACCGACCAGCGTGTTGAGGCTCTCGGCGGCCGCGATGATGTCGCCTTTCTGGTCATCGACGTACGCGACGAAGGTATCGAGTTGGGTGATGAGACTGCGCAATTGGGCACCGCGTCCGTCGAGCGCCAGGCTCAGTTCCCTGGTGATCTCACCGATCCGGCCGACACCCCCGCCGTTGAGCAACAGCGACAGCGCGCTGAGGGTCTGCTCGGTCGTCGGGTACGCGCCGGCGTGATCGAGCGGAATCAACGATCCCTCTTGGAGTCTGCCTTCCGGCGGTTCATCGGTCGGCGCCGCCAGTTCGATGTGCAGCGACCCCAACAGGCTGGTCTGCCCCAAGGTCGCGGTCGCGTTGGCGGGCAGGTTCACATCACCGTTGAGCCGCATGGTCACCAGCGCGTGCCAGCCCTGGCGCTCGATCTTGCTGATGCTGCCGACGACGACATCGCCGACCCGCACCCGGGAGTTGGCCTTGAGGTTCACCACCTGCGGCATCTGCGCCTGGATGGTGAAGGCGCCCGGTCCCTTGCCTTCGGTGCCCGGCAGCTGCAGCGAGTTCAGGCCGCGCCATTCGCTACACCCCGTCAGTGCCAACGAAGCTGCCACCGCCAGCACCAGAAGCGCCAGGCGACAACGTGACCGCATCACTGGCCACCTCCATGCGGAACCATGATGCCTTCGAGGCCGGCCCCGGGATCCGTCGCGACGGGTGCCGGCACAACCGGGGAGTCACCCGGGTTGAGCGGCACCTTGTCGGCGGGTCGAGGCGGCACGAACGGCGCCTGACCGTGGAACGGGTTCGCCGGCTCACCGAACCGGGTGAACACGTTGCCCGCCGGCGGCAGCGGACCACCCGGCACCGGCTCGCCGCCGGCCTCCGCGGGCAGGTTGCCTGCTCCGCCCGACGGCGGAATGTAATCGGGGCGCAGCCAGTCCTCGCTGTAGGTGAGCTCGTTCGGCCGGGCCGTCGCCCCGACGAACGGGTTGAGACCCAGCGGGAAGAAGTTGTACTGCCGGTTCTTCACGATCGGTGCGAGGTACTGCACGCACAGCTTCGCCGACTGCTCGGCGCCGAGTCGCGACGCCGCTTGCACCGCACCACACAGGAACTGAAGCGGATCGGACATGTTGTTGAACGCCAACGCACCCGTCAGCGCGCCCTGCGCCGGCTGATAGATGTTGATGAAGTTCTGGAACGCGTTGGGCGCCACGTGCAGCAGCTGCTTGATGTCGTCGAGATTCTCGGTGAGGATCTCCGACACACCGGCCAGCTTCTCCGACGTGGTGCCCAGGGTGTCGCGGTTCTCGGCCACGAACGTGCGCACGTCATCGGCGACCGACGCGAGATCGCGCACGGCGGCACCGACCTCGTTCGGGTCGTTGGCGACCAACCGAGTCGTCGACGCCAGATTCTGGTTGAGCTGGCGCAGCACGTCGTGACTGTTCTGCAGCGCGTTGACCAGGATCGCCAGATTTCGCAGCGTGCCGAACAGGCTCTTGCTGTTGTCGCCGAGCGCCGAGAACGCGTCCGAGAGTTCGATGAGCGTCTCGCGGATGCCCGCGCCCTGGCCCCGCAGGTTGTCCGCCGCGGTGTTGACGAACGCTCCGAGCGTGCTCACTCCACCGGGCCCGGTGGGCTGCAGGGTGTCGGCCAACCGCTCCAACTGCTGGCGGAATTCGTCGAACTCGACGGGCACTGCGGTGCGGTCCGCCGGGATCTGCGCGCCGTCGGCCATCGTGGGCCCACCCTTGTACGGGGGGACCAACTGGATCGACCGCGCTGTCACCAGCGCCGGTGACAGGATCACCGCCTTGGCGTCGGCGGGAACCTTGACCGCGTCGTCGACGGTGAACGTGATCTTGGTGTTCAGTGGTTGCGGCTCAATCGCTTTGACGGTGCCGACGGGGACTCCGAGGACGACGACGTCGTCGCCGACGTAGATGCCGTTGCTGTTCTTGAAGTAGCCGACGATCGTGTAGCGGTTGGCTGTCGGGCCGAAGTTGACCACGGCGACGGCGCCGACGAGCAGCACGACGAGCGCTGCGGCAAGGCCGATCCGGGCCGGCCTCGATTTCAGTGCGTTCACTGGCCTCCCCCTCCGTGCGTTGAGTCACCTGGCGACGGCCGGTACACGGGCGTCGGCGGCGGCGGTGTCTCCTCCATGCCCGGCGCCGGCGGGGCGGGCGGGCCTGGCGGCGGGCCACCGGGCGGCGGCGTGGGCAGCGGCTCGCGGTGCGGGTAGCAACCGGGACCGGGCAGCGGGATTCCTGGCGGACCGCACTGCTGGTCGCCGGGGTTGCCGGTGATCGCATCGGGAACCGTCATACGGGGTTCACCGCCCTGACCGGTGCGCGGGAAGGGCACCGGCAGTGCGGGCGTGCCCGGCTGGCCGACCTGCGGGTCGGCCCGCTCCGTCGGAGCCAACACGTTCGGGTCGAGACCCAAATCCGAGAACGCGGCGTCGATGAACGGCTGAACGAACTGTCCCGGAAGCAGGTTCACGACGTAGGCCTTGAAGAACGGGCCGGATCCGACCGACTCACCCAGGCCGAGCGCGTAGCGGTTCAATCCCAGGACGGCCTGACGAACCTCCGCTCGGTGGTTGTCGACGATGGCGAGCACACCGTTGAGCTTCTCCAGCGCGGGTTTGAGCTCGGTGCGGTTCTCGGCGATGAAGCCGTCCAGCTGTCGGCTCACCGCTGACAGGTTGCCGAAGAAACTGTCCAGCGCTGCGCTCTGCTGCTGTAGCGCGGCGAGCAGCTCGTTGGTGTCGTGCACGAGGCTGACGATCTTGTCGCTGCGCTCGGCCAGGATGGCGGTGGACTTCTCGGCATTCGACAGCAGGCTGCGCAGCTCGGCGTCGCGGTCGGCCAGGGTCTTGGAGAACCGGCCCACCCCCTCGACGGCAGCGCGCACGTCCGGCGGCGTGTCGGCGAACGTCTGCGCGAGCACTTCGAGCGAGTCGGAGAGCTGGTCGGTGTCCAGGCCGCTGATCGCCGTCGTCAGATCGCCAATCGCGTCGGGGAGTTGGTAGGCGGAAGTGGTGCGTTGCAACGGGACAGGACCGGACTGGGTGCCGTCACCGCGCGGCGTCACCTCCAGCACCTTGGCGCCCAGCACGCTGTTGGTCTTCACCGCGACCTCGCTGCGGTCGCCCACCCGGATGTCGTCGCGGACCTTGAAGGTCACCAGCACCTGGGCACCGTCGAGCTTGACGCTGTCCACCTTGCCGGCGGTCACACCGCTGACCCGGACGTCGGCACCCTGGCGCAGGCCGCCCGCTTCGGCGAAGTACGCCGAGTACTCCTTGCCGATCGACAGCCCCGGCAGCTTGTCGTAGTTCACCGCGGCCACCGAGATTCCGACGAACAACAGCACGCCGATGATCCCGATGGTCAACGGGTTTCGTTCCTGGAAGGACTTCATCGCGGAGTGCACCTCCCCGAGCTCTGACCGGCGACCTTCACGTAGACCGGCTGCCCGCCCTTTCCGTTGAGTTTGAGCACGATGTCACACAGGTAGAAGCTGAAGAAGTCGCCGTAGAGGCCCTGCCGGTTCAAGATCCGGTAGGACTCGGGCAAGGTCTCCAGCAGGTTGTTCACGTAGTCGGCGTCGGCGACGATCGTTCCGGCCACCCGGTCGGCTTCGGCCACGACCTTCTTCAGCGGCGGGCGCGCCTGCTGCATCAGGTCGGCCACCGAGCCGGCGACCTCGCTGGCGTAGGCGACACCGTTGGCGATGTCGGTCTTGCGCTCCCGCAGACCCACCACGAGTTCGGACAGCGAGTCGACGGCCTTGGCGAACTGGTCGCGCTGGTCCCCCAGCGAGCTCAGCACCGTGTTGAGGTTGACGATCACATCGCCGATCAGCCGGTCGCGGTCGGCGAGCGTGTTGGTCAGCGCCGCGGTCTGCTGCAGGAAGGAACTGATCGTGGCGCCCTGGCCCTGCAGGGCGGCCATCAGCTGGCTGGTCAGCACATTCACGTCGTCGGGGTTCAACGCGTTGAACAGTGGTCGGAACCCGCCGATCAGCGCGTCGAGATCGAGCGCGGGCTGCGTTTGAGTGAGCGGAATCGTATGCCCTGCCTGTAATTTCGCAGTTCCACCGACGCCTTCGTCCAGGGACAGGAAGCGCTCGCCGATGAGGTTCTCGTACTGGATGACGGCTCGGCTGCCTTCGGTCAGCACGACCGAGTTGTCGACCGCGAACTCGACGATCACCGAGCCGCCGTCCTGCACCACAAGGTCCTGGACCTTGCCGACCTCGACACCGGCGATGCGCACGAAGTTGCCGGCCTCCAGCCCCGATGCGTTGGTGAACGCCGCTCTGTAGGTCGTCTGTCCGCCGAACCGAACCTGTCCGAACTCGGCGACCATCAGCGCCCACGCCAGCACGCACGCCACGACGAAGATGCCGATGCGCCACAGCACTCCTCGCAAGCTACCCATGGCGGAGGTGGTCCTTCATTGTCTGCTTTCTCGGTTCGGGTGATGACGGCGCGGCTGTCACCGCGGCGGCGGATCGGCAGGCGGCACCGGCTGCATCTCCGCCGGGTGAGGCGGTACGAACGGCTCCACGCCCGGGCGGGGCCCGTCGTCCTTGGGCGCGCCCGGCGGCGGCGCCGGCGGCAGCCCCGGGTACAGCGGGGTGCCATCGGGCGCGTACTGCCGGGCACCGTACGGCGGTGCACCCGGGTACGGGATCGGACCGGGCGCCGGCGGGCCGATGCGGTTGACCGTCGGCGGCTGGCCGTTGGCGCGGGTGTACGGGAAGAAGTTCTCGTAGCCCGGGAAACCGATACCCGGGTTCGGCCGCACGTCCAGGCCACCGCCCCAGCCGGTGTCGGTGACGAGGTGGCGCTGTGGCCAGTTCTGCGCGACGTCGGGTAGCGAGCCACAGCTAGGCTTTCCGCCCGGGCCGCCCTTGGCGCCGATGATCGGCAGATGCTGCGGGTACTTGTACTGGTCGTCGCCGAGAAGCAGTGCCACGTCGAGGATCACGGACTTTCCGGTGGTGCCGCCGGCGACGTCGGCGAACCCGAAGTCGATGACGTTCTTGCCACCGACGAAGGTGCACGTCAGCGACGGGTTGTACTTCATCAGCAGGCTGGTGGTGGACTGCAGCGCGTTGACCGTGCGGATCAAGTTGTCCTTGGACGGCGCGAGCAGGTCGATACCGGTGTTGGCCAGTCCGACGACGTTGAGGAGCAGCGAGTCGAGTTCCTTCTCGTGCTTGGTGATCGTCTCGCTGGTGGTGCTCACGGCGTCGAGCACCGTGACGATGTCGTCGGCGGCCGCGCTGTAGGTGTCGCTGAAGTCCTTGAGTGCGCGCCAGTCCTCGCGGATGGTCTCGGCGCGCGGATTCAGTTCCTGCAGAACCTCGTTGCCGGCGGTGATCGCCTCGCCGAACGTCTCACCCTGGCCGCGTAAACCGTCGGCGAGCGCCGAGAGCACCGCGTTCAGTTTGGCGGTGTCGACCTGTTGGAGCACCTCGACGAGGTTCTCGAAGACGGTGTTGATCTCGGTGGCGACGTTGCGGGCCACCAACACGTCACCCTTCGCGAGACGCTTGGGGCTCGGATCGTCGGGGACGATCAGGTCGACGAACTTGTTGCCGAACGCGGTCGTCGCCTTGATCTCAGCCTGCACGTTCGACGGAATGAATTTGACCTGGTCCGAATCGATCTGGATGTTCAGGCTGGACGCGGTGCCGTCGGGAGCGACACCGTCCACCCGCCCGACCGTGATTCCGCGCAACTTGACGTCGTTGCCGGCCTCCATGATCAGACCGGTCCGCTCGGACTTGACGGTGACCGGGACGTAGGACTTGTAGTTGCCGGTGAACAGCATCCAGTCCACCACGACGGCGAGGATGGCGGCCACGGCCAACATCAGCGTCCACCACCCGGGGTGGATGCGGTTGTCTCCGGCTCTCAGTTTGCGTGCCATGTGCCGCTACCCGGAGATGTTCAGGCCGCCGGCCTGCCCGTAGATGCCCATGGCGACGAACAGCAGCACGAAGATGACCGCAACGAGCGACGCCCGCACGCCGCGGCCGACCGCCGCGCCGACGCCCGCCGGTCCACCGGAGGCGGTGTAGCCGTAATGGGTGTGTATCAGCATCACGATCGTGGCCATCCCGATGGCTTGAACGAACGACAAGATGACGTCCATGGGGTTGAGGAACGTGTTGAAGTAGTGGTCGTAGACACCGGTCGACTGTCCGTAGGAAATGAGGGTGCCGAGTTTCGTCGCGGTCCAGGCCGCCAGCATTCCCAAGCAGTACAACGGGATTGACAGTGCGACCCCCGCCACCAGGCGGGTCGAGCAGAGGTAGGGGATGCTGCGGACGCCGATCACCTCGAGTGCGTCGATCTCCTCGTTGATCCGCATGGCGCCGAGCTGTGCGGTGGCGCCGGCACCGATGGTGGCGGCCATCGCGATCCCGACGATGACCGGACCGGCCAACCGGGTGTTGACGTACGCCGACGCGAACCCGGTCAGCGCCTCGATGCCGACGTTGGCCAGCGACCCGTACACCTGGATCGCGACCAGCGAGCCGACCTGTGAGCTCAGGAACGCCACCACTACGATGGTGCCGCCGATCAGCGCCATCGCGCCGACACCGAGGCTCATCTGTGCGATCTGGCGCAGCAGTTCCACCCGGTAGTAGACCCAGACATCCTTGGTGCCCACCAGCGTCTTGACGAAGAACTGGACCTGTTCACCGGTCCTGTTCCAGCCGTTGACAAGTGGCCTTGTCGAGTTCTGCACCCGCGGCAGGAACGGCCGGGCGGGGGCGCTCACAGCGTCGCCTTCGCGCCGACGATGGTGACGATGGTGCTGACCAGGAACAGCACGATGAACACGAAGACGACGGTCTCGTTCACCGCGTTTCCGACACCGGCTGGGCCACCGCCGACGGACAATCCCTTGTAGCAGGCGATCAGCCCGGCGAGGAAGCCGAACAGCAGCGCCTTGGCCAGCGCGACGATCAGTTCGGGGATCCCGACCAGCAACGTCAGACTCGCGACGAATGCGCCCGGGTTCACTCCCTGAAGGAACACCGAGAACATGAAGCCGAAGAACAGCCCGACAACGATCACGACAGACGTCAGCATGGTCGCGACCAACGTGGCGGCGAGCACGCGCGGCACCACGAGCCGGTGGACCGGGTTGAGCCCGAGGACGCGCATGGCGTCGATCTCCTCGCGGATGGTGCGCGAGCCGAGGTCGGCGCACATCGCGGTGGCTCCGGCTCCCGAGATCACCAGCACGGTCACGATCGGGCCGATGTAGAGGACCGCGCCGAGCGCCGCGCCGGCCCCGGAGGCGTCGGCCGCGCCGACCTCGAGCACCAGCAGGTTGAGGATGAAGACGGTCAGGCACAGGAACGGGATGGTCATCAGGATCGTGGGCAGCAGCGACACCCGCGTCACGAACCACGTCTGCTCGACGAACTCACGGAACGCGAACGGCGGCTTGAACAGCAGCACCACGGCGTCCATCGACATGGCGAAGAAATCGCCGAGGTCGCGCAGCGGTTTCGCGTAGTCCCTCCGCTTGGTATCGGTCACCGGCGGTCCTCGAGGGGGCCCGCGGGCGCGGCCAGTCCGGCCGTCATCACCACTGCGTCGCCGGCGGCACTCTCCATCGCTTGCAATTCCCTCTCCGTCAAGCTCGGCACTTTGACAGGACGTCGGTTGTGATTGGACACACACGCCGACTGCCGCCAAACCGTACACCACGCTTTTCTGCGGGAGCAACACTTCGATGCCCTTAAGCGATGCGTGCCGCTTTTCGGACGACATTTTCGCTTTGGTTTGCTCATCGCGCGTCGTTCTGCATGTGTGACACGGGGCGCGGGCAGGCCGTGCATCCAGCGCGCGACCCGGCGGAACTGGGAGATTCAACGCACGATTGTTTAGTCTGACTATCACCAGTGTTCGGGCGATTTCGGCGAACAGCAGGCGCCGTCATGCAGGCTGGGAGACAACCAAATGGCGCCCCCACGCGAGCCGCCGGCGACTGTCGCCCCCAGCGCCTCGGCCGGTTTGCTGACAGGTGACAGTACTCGTCGCTTTATTGGCCTATTTAAGCCAATTATGGCAATAGATTTCCGCGCGTCTACCGTTGGTATTCGAGGGCCGTCGAGCGCAATATTTTTGCAATTGTATTCCGGCGGAGAATAGCGCTGAAAATCGACACAATGGGCCCGACGTCGCGCTTCGCGAATGTACTTTACGGCGTCTTGTCGAAGACGACGGCCGGCCCCTCCGAACGACCACGGCAGCTCGATGAGACGCGTCTCATCAGGCCGCAAGTGCCCCGTAGTGGGCCCGGGCCGCCGCCGATGCCGAACATCCGACCAGACAAACGACGGTGTAAGAGCAATTCGTAGAATCGCACAGCGCGCTCAATTGTGTCGCGGCCCACACCGGCGGAAGGTAATCGCGCTCGGCCAAAATTGACTAAAGATCTATCTATATAGCTAATTGAGAGTCGCCAGACCGGAAATCGCTGATGCCGCACCGGCATCGCAGATCAATCCGATGTAACGAGCGGAATCCGTTGCTCGACGATGTTGACTCGATCGGGCATCGAGATCCGGTTGCCGCAGGCCGCAGGCTCATTCCACCAGCCGCCAGATCAGTTCGGACACGGCCGCCCGCACGTCGTCGGCCGCAACGTCAGAGACCCGGTTGTGCTGGATCAACCAGGACCGTTCCAACATTGCCATGACGGCCAGCCCGGTGGCCGCTGCGTCGGATGCCGGCGGTCTTGACGCCGCCTTGGCGATCCGCTCGCCGAGCGCCCGCGCCGCCCGGCGGTGTGAGCGCGCCACCGTCGTGCGGAACGCCTTGTCGTCGGGCATGTCTTCTTCGCTACGGATCACGAACGCGCCGTTGCGATCGAGATAGGCGAAGTACTGCGCCACCCATGCTTCGATACCGGCGCGCGATGAGTCGTCGCCGAACAACTCGACCGCGGCGACGGCTTCGCGGTAGGTCGCGGTGCCGAGTTCGACGAACAGTTCGGTCTTGTCGCTGAAGTAGTAGTAGAAGTTCGCGCGGGTGACGCCCGCCAGATCGGTGATGTCGCGGATCGTCACGCCGGAGAACCCCTTGCGGGCGAACGCGACCCGCGCCGCGTCCAGGATCTGCGAACGCGTGCGGCCGGACTTGCGCGCACCCGGGTCTTCAGACGCCATGCCCGACCGGTTCCGGGTAGAAGCCACGAGCCCATGATCGCAGGGCCTCGAAGCCGACGGTCTCCGATGGCGCCAGCGCCGGACGGTCCAAATAGTGCTGGTGCTCCCAGATGCGGATGTCATCGGGCAGGGCTGCCTTGGCGAGCGCCAACCGGTCGGCGAAGTCGTCGCCGGCTTCGTCGCTGATCCAGTAGCCGGCGAAGATGTCCGAGGTGTCGTCGTCAACGGGCGTCGCACAGATCGAGATCACCCGCACGCCGTCGCGGGTGTGCTCCCCGTTGAACGACACCCCGATGCCGGACCAGTAGATCTCGATGGTGTTCAACGTGTCCTCGGGCCGATCTACTCCGTCGGCCCACCTCTTGCCGAATCCCACCTTGGCCGACCAGGTCACGTCGTCGCGCATCTCCCGCAGCACGCCCGGGCTGATCGGGGTTCGGTGCACGAACCGGAAATGGTGCGGATCCACCGCATTCTCCGCGATCACCTGCGGATGCACCCTGACGCGCTCGAACCGGGTGCGACAGTCCGCGGTGAACTCGTGATAGTTGCGCGACGACACGTGCGCGCCCAGCACCGCCCGCCCGTCGGGCACGTCCCACCGCGGCTCGGCACCGCCGGCGTCGTGCCAGATGTAAATCGAGTCGTTGGCCTCGGTGACGGGATACGAGCGGATCCGCCGGCCCTTGTTGGGCCGTTTCTCGTAGGGAATCCGGACGTTGCGCCCCTGACCATCCCAGACCCAACCGTGAAACGGGCACTGGATGCCGTCATCGACGACGCATCCACCGTGGGCAAGGCTCGCGCCGAGATGTTGACAGTGCGCATCGAGCACGCTGACCGTGCCGTCGGCCTGCCGGAACGCCACCAAGTCGCGCCCGAAGTAGTGCAGCGGGATGACGGCGCCGTCGGTGATGTCGGCGCTCCAGGCCACCTGGAACCACCCTGTCGGCGACATGCTCGGCGTACTCATAGAAGTCCTTCCCGGTCAGCGGCTTTCGACGGTCAAACCTACCGCAATTTTTGACAACAATGTCAAAAGTTGAACCGTGTGACCGCCGCCCGATAAGGTCACCTGTATTACTAAGTAAGAGAACTATGGATGACGGGGTCGACATGCAGTGGGGATTGCCATGGCCTGGCGGGCAGACAGCGGGCGAGGCCGAGACCGCGGGTGCCGCGGCGTTCTGTTCAGGTGAGTTCGCCGACCTGAGCGCCTACGTCACCGCGGCCGACATGGCGCGGTCGACGGCGACGGCGATGGTCGGACCCGGTATCGCCTACGCATTCGCGCGCTCACCGTTCGTCCACGCCGCCTCGGTGCGCCACCTCTCCAAACAGGCACCCGGACGCGTCTTCCTCGGCCTCGGCGCGGGGACATCTCGGATGAACCGCGACTGGTTCGCCGTCGACTCCACGCATCCGGCCCGGCGGATGGCCGAACTCATCGAGGTCATCCGTTTGTACCTGACCGCGGAGAACGGCGAGAAAATCCAGTACGACGGCGACTTCTACCGGATCGATGCCGACATCCGGGCACCGGTTCTGGGCCGCCTCGACGTGCCGATCCTGATCGGCGCCTTCAACAGGATCATGCTGCGCACCGCAGGCCGGGTCGCCGACGGCGTCCTCGGCCACGGTCTGTTCACCGACCGCTGGTGGGACGAGGTCGTCGACCCCGAACTGACCTGCGGCGCCGACAAATCGGACCGCTCCGCCGGGGACCTCAAACGCTGGGGTTGGGTGATCACCGCCGTCAACGACGAGGACCCGCAGCGCGCCGTCACCGATGCCCGCCTGCAGATCGCGTTCTATCTGACCGTGCGAACGTACGACTCGCTGGTCGAGCTGCACGGCTGGCAGGACCAGGTGGACGCGATCCGCGCCGCCTTCCGTAGCGGCGACCCGCGATCGATGGCCGACCATGTCACCGACGACATGCTGTGGGCGATCGCTGTGTGCGGCGACACCGCGCATGCCCGCGAGATGCTCGCGAGTCGGAAGCGGTTGCCCGACACCGCGTTCCTGGCGGCGCCCAGTTTCCTGGTCAGTCCGCGTCGGCGCGCGGGTTACGACGCCGCGGCCCTGGCGATTATGCGCGACCGCTGATGACCAGCGCGCTTGCGCTCCTCAAGTCCCCCGACATGGTTTACTGAGTACTACAACTGACGGACGACGAAGGGATCGCTGTGTCTCGACCTGAGTCGCTGGCACCGATGATCTCAGCCGAGGCGACGCCGGGCTCGGTGCGCTCACCCAAGACGGCCGAGCTGGTGGCCCGTACGCTGCGGCGGATGGTGGTCGACGGTCAGCTCAAGGACGGCGACTTCCTGCCCCACGAGGCCGAGCTGATCGCGCACTTCGGGGTGAGCAGGCCGACACTGCGCGAGGCGGTGCGGGTCCTGGAGTCCGAGCGCCTCGTCGAGGTCCGTCGCGGTTCGCGGACCGGAGCCAAGGTCCGGGTACCGGGCCCGGAGATCGTCGCGCGACCCGCCGCGCTGTTGCTCGCCCTGTCGGGCACCACGCTCGCCGACGTGATGACTGCGCGCACCGCGATCGAGCCGCCGGCAGCCAAACTCCTCGCCGACCACGGCACCGAGGACGCACACGCAGAGCTACGGCGACTGGTGGGCGAGGTCCCGGCCGCCTGGGAGGCCGGGCGGTTGGCCGCCGCATCCGCGCAGCTGCACCGCCGCATGGTGGAGCTGTCCGGCAACGCCACCCTGGGCATCGTCGCCGGCATGCTGCACGAGATCGGCGAACGCCACACCGCCGCAGCGATTTCCGGTGCGACCACGGGCAACAACATCGCCAAGTCGGAGTACACCAGGCTGCACAAGTCCTACGTCCGACTCCTCGACCTCGTCGAAGCACGCAAAGGTGATGCGGCCGAAGCGCATTGGCGCAGGCACATGGAGGCCGCGAGCAGGGCGATGCTGCGCGGGCACGAGAAGACCCGCGTCCGCGACATCATGGACTGACAATCGCCGTCACGTTTCTGCCCAATCAGTATTGCCACCACGTAATCAGTGATACGTTTATCTCATTGCGTCGCATGAATGAGACGCCGGTCGCCGATGATCGCAGGAGGTCCGATGGCTGTGAAACCACTCGACGGGGTCCGTGTCCTGGAGGTCGCGCAGTTCACGTTCGTCCCCTCGGCCGGCGCGGTCCTCGCCGACTGGGGCGCCGACGTGATCAAGGTCGAGCACCCGGTGACCGGGGACGCGCAGCGCGGACTGGTGCGTGTCCTCGGTGCTGCCGCGTCGGTACCGGGGTCCTCGTTCGCGCCGATCATGGAGGCCCCGAACCGCGGTAAGCGCAGTGTCGGTCTGGCGCTGGACAATCCGGAGGGTCGACCGCTGCTCGAGGAACTCATCAGGCGCAGCGACGTCTTCCTCACCAACTACCTGCCCGCGGTGCGGACGAAGCTGGGTATCGACGTCGAGGACGTGCGCGCCATCAACCCCGACATCATCTATGTCGCCGGAAGCGGTTTCGGCTCCGAGGGCCCCGACCGCGACACCGGCGGCTACGACGCGACCGCGTTCTGGGCGCGCGGCGGCAGTGCCGATGGCGTCATGGCCGCCGACGCCGACCGCCCGGCGTTCATGCCCGCCGGAGCGTACGGCGACAACATCGGCGGCATCACGATCGCGGGCGGCGTGACCGCCGCGCTGTATCGCAGGCTGGCCACCGGCGAGTCGTCGGTGATCGATGTGTCGCTGCTGGCCATCGGCGCGTGGGCCACGCAGTTCAGTGCCAACATGGCGATGCTCTTCGGTGGTCCGCTGCCCAAGATCGACCGCAAGACCGCAGCCCCGGGCAATCCGCTGACCGGCGGCTACCGCACCGCCGACGGCCGGCACATCCAGCTGTCGATGCTGCAACCCACCCGGTATTGGTCGGAGTTCTGCGGACTGATGGGTCTCGAGCAGTACGCCGAGGACCCCCGGTTCGCGACGTTCGAGGCGATGCTGGAAAACGCCGATGTCGCATACGAACTCGTCCGGGACGCGATCGCCGCACTGAGCTACCAGGAGTGCAAGGAGCGGCTCGGCCGCGGCACCGGACAGTGGGCGCCGGTGCAGGACGCCTGGGAGGTCGCCAACGACGAGTCGTTGATCGCGAACGGCCGGATCGCCGAGGTGGTCGACGCCGAGGGCGCCCCCCGCAAGCTGATCGCCAACCCGGTCAGGTTCGACGGCCGCGACGAGACACTGACCCGCGCACCGCAGTTCGCCGAACACACCGACGACGTGATCCGCGAACTCGGTATCGACGACGAACGGCTCATCGAACTCAAGATCGCGGGCGCCATCACGTGACGGTCGCCAAGATCACCGCCTCCGATGACGGCACGGTGCGGGACCGGTTGATCCGGGCGGCCGACGCCGAGATCACCGAGCGCGGCATCGAGAACATCCAGATGGAGGTCGTCGCGGCCAGGGCAGGGGTGTCCCGCGCCACCGCGTTCCGCCAGCTCGGCACCGTCTCGGAGATGCTCGTGCAGGTCGCGCTGCTGCGTTCGCGCCGCTACGTGGCCGCGGTGCAGACGTCGATGGCCGCCAAGCGCGGGGTGTTCGCCAAGCTGGAGGCCGCGCTGCTCTACACCACCCGCGAACTGCCGAACGACCCGTCGGTCTCGGCGTTGATGGCGCAACGGTCCACCTCGGTGCACCACCCGATGGTCCATCAGATGGCTCTACACGCCATGGGTCCGGTGCTGCGCGAGGGCCAGCGCAACGGTGAGGTGCGCACCGACCTGGACCTCGACGAGATCATTACTTTCCTGATCGAGCAGACCTATCTGTCGGCCGAGGAGATCGACCGCTCAGACGCTGCGGTGCGACGGCGGCTGCGGCACTTCATCATGCCGGCCCTGGCCGCGACCGAAGGCGCTGCCGGAGAACGGTTGTCGCTGACGCGGGAGGCCGAGGACGCGGTCGCCACGGC
>NZ_LZJE01000213.1:0-11725 GCF_001666865.1 Mycobacterium sp. E136 | reverse complement strand
TGTTCGACCAGCACCGCGTTGGCGCGGGCCCGGCGCAGCAGAAGATGCGCGGGATGCTCCCAGGTGAAGCCGATGCCGCCGTGGACCTGCACGGCGCCCTCGGTGATTTCGACCGCGGCGTCGAAGGCGTCCGCGGCGGCCAGTTCCGCGGCGCGGTCGTCGTCCCCCTCGGCCGCCGCCGCCACGAGGCTGCGCGCCCCTTCCAGCGCGACCAGCATGTCGGCGCAGTGGTGCTTGACCGCCTGGAACGACCCGATCGGCGCGCCGAACTGCTCGCGCTGACCGGCGTACTCCACCGTCATCTCCAGCAGCCGCGCCGCCGCGCCGATCGCATCGAACCCGCGGTGCAACGCCAACGCGGCGCGGACGCGCTCCGATGTTCCGGCGGGCAGCGGCCGCCACTCGAGCGCGGCATCGTCGACGGTCAGGCGCGCCCACGAGCGGGTCAAATCCAACGTCGTCAACTCGGTGAGCACCGGATTGTCCACGACCGCAACGGATTCGCCGCGCACGACGATGAACTGCGCCATGTCGGCGGCCATCGGCGCCGGCCGGGTGGTGACTCCCTTCACCTGGGCCACCCCGGTGAGCGCGTCACTGTCGGCGCCGGCGCGTTCGAGCACCCAGCGCGCGACCGCCAGATCCGCGATCGGCAGCGAACTGCCTGCGTAGCCGTGCGCCTCGGCGCACACCGCCAGGTCCATGTGGGTGCCGCCGACCTCGGTGGTCAGCAGGTCGAGCAGACCCGATTCCTCGGCGTGGGCGACAGCGTCGCCGTCGATGCGAATCGGCGCTTGCTCCAACGCTTGTCGCACCTTCACGATCGGATCGTGGCGGTTCAGCCACGCCCGCTCCGCGTCGGCGAGTTGTTCTTGTTCGTCGGTCATGCCGATGTCCATGTCGACTCCCTCGAGTTAGTTGACCTAGTAAACCATGTGGACTACGTTCGACGGAACGGGTCAACCCGACTCAGAAGGTGGCGATGACGAGCATCCGAGAAGCGCTGGGGCGGCTGTGGGATGCGCCCGACGAGGCGCCGATGCTCCAGCAGGACGGGCAGTGGTTCAGTTGGGGTGACATCCGTGTTCTCAGCGAAACGATCGACCGCGAACTGACCGTGGCCGGCGCCGGACCCGGAGCCCGGGTGGCCGTCGTCCTGGAGAACCGGATGGAGTCGGTCGCCGCGCTGATCGCCCTGCTGCGCACCGAGCGGACACTGGTGACGCTGAGCCCGTTGCAGCCGG
This sequence comes from Mycobacterium sp. E136, assembly GCF_001666865.1. NCBI lineage: Bacteria > Bacillati > Actinomycetota > Actinomycetes > Mycobacteriales > Mycobacteriaceae > Mycobacterium > Mycobacterium sp. E136. Next base: position 10,481 of record NZ_LZJE01000213.1, on the reverse strand, counting down.
CCGACCGTCTCGGCGACGACCTGAGCGCCAGCGGCGCCGACTACGTCCTCGCGCCGCGGGAACTGTTGGAGAACACGGTGTTCGGCGCGGTGGCCACCGACAGCGGCGCGACCGTGTTCGCCGTCGACGGCAACGATGTCGCGGTTCACGCCAAGGCGTCGCGTGAGCCCCGGCCCGGCGACCCCGGAGTGCTGATCGAGATGCTGACCTCCGGGACCACCGGCCCGGCGAAGCGGATCCCGCTGCACCGCAAGCAGATGGAAGCCTCACTGTCGGCGGCGCTGGAGCACAACAACCGGCCAGAGGTCCGTGACAAGCCGCCGCTGACCGGCGCGGTCGGCATGGTGATCCTGCCGATCGTGCACATCGGCGGGTTGTGGTCACTTCTGACCGCGCTGCTGGCGGCGCGACCCATTGTGATGCTGAAGCGGTTCAGCATCGAGGGTTGGCATGCCGCGATCGTCGAGCACCGGCCCATCCTCGGCGGCCTGCCGCCACCGGCGATCCGCGCCGTGCTCGACTCCGACATTCCGCGCGAGGACCTCTCGAGCCTGCGGGCCATGATCGCCGGCACCGCCCCCGTCAACCCCGACCTGGTGGACGCCTTCCTCGAGCGCTTCGGCATCCCGATCCTGATCACCTACGGCGCCACCGAGTTCGCGGGCGCCGTCGCCGGCTGGACGGCCAAGGACTTCCGCGCATCGTGGGCCGACAAGAAAGGCAGCGTCGGGCGGGCCTTCCCCGGGGTACGGCTACAGGTGGTCGACGACGACGGCCGGGTCGTCGGATCGGGCCAGACCGGACGATTGCAGGTGGCGTCGGCGCAGGTCGGTGACTCTGCCGAGAAGTGGGTAACAACAAGCGATCTCGCACACATCGACGCCGACGGGTATCTCTACATCGACGGCCGTGCCGACGACGTCATCGTTCGCGGCGGGTTCAAGATCGCCCCCGAAACCGTGGTGCAGGCCCTGCGCAGCCACAACGCTGTCGCCGACGCGGCGGTCGCGGGTCTGCCCGATCAGCGACTCGGTCAGGTGCCGGTCGCGGCGGTGCAGGTGAAGGACGGTGCGACGGTGACCGGCGAGGCGCTCCGCGAGCACTGCCGCGCCTCGCTCACCCCCTACGAGGTGCCGACGCAGGTGTTCGTCGTCGACGAACTGCCGCGCAGCGCCGCTCTAAAGGTCGACCGGCGGCGCCTGATCGCGCTGATCGAAGAACTTCAACAACGGAACTAGGAAGGGCACAACGATGGGACGCGTGCAGGACAAGGTCGTTCTGGTGACAGGTGGTGCGCGCGGACAGGGCCGCAGCCACGCGGTGAAGCTGGCCGAGGAGGGTGCCGACGTCATCCTGTTCGACATCTGTCATGACATCGAGACCAACGAGTACCCGCTGGCCACGCCGCGCGACCTCGAGGAGGCGGGTCTGGAGGTGGAGAAGACCGGCCGGCGTGCCTACACCGCGGAGGTCGACGTGCGCGACCGGGCCGCGGTCACCCGCGAGCTCGCCAACGCCGTCGCGGAGTTCGGCAGGCTCGACGTCGTGGTGGCCAACGCCGGAATCTGCCCGCTCGGCGAACATCTCGACGTCCAGGCGTTCGTCGACGCGTTCGACGTCGACTTCATCGGCGTCGTCAACACCGTGCACGCCGCCCTGCCGCATCTGAAGGAAGGCGCGTCGATCATCACCACCGGGTCGATCGCCGCGCTGCTGGCCGCCAAGATGCCCGCGGGCGCCGGCGGCCCGCAGGGGCCGGGCGGCCTGGGCTACAGCTACGCCAAGCAGCTGGTGGACTCGTACAGCACGCAGATCGCCGGTCTGTTGGCCCCGAAATCCATCCGGGTCAACGCGATTCATCCCACCAACGTCAACACCGACATGCTCAACAGCGCGCCGATGTACAAGCAGTTCCGGCCCGATCTCGACGCACCCACGCGCGACGACGCGATGCTGGCGTTCCCCGCCATGCAGGCGATGCCCACCCCGTACGTCGAACCCGCCGACATCTCCGCGCTCGTCTGCTACCTGGCTTCCGACGAATCCCGCTTCGTCACCGGACAGCAGTTCCGCGTCGACGCCGGCGCGATCCTCAAGTTCTAGGAGATAGGAGAACCGAATGACAACCACGCAGCAGGACGAGAACGCCGTCATCGAGGGCCGCATCACCGACGAGGACATCGAGCGGGCCCGGGCGCAGATCGGCATCGCGGTCCACCAGCGCGACGAGCCGTGGAACAAGCTGCCCAACGCCGACGCCATCTCCCACTTCGCGTGGGGGTGCGGTGACGACAACCCACTGTTCCACGATCCGCAGTACGGTGCCGGCACCCGCTGGCACGGTCAGATCGCTTCGCCGACTTTTCCGATCGCCACCGGCCTGGACCAGACGCCGAAGTTCACCGACCCGGAGCGCAAGAAGCTGTTCCGCGGACTGTTCCGGGGCACCGGCAAGTACTACGCCGGCGTGAAATGGACCTGGTACCAACCGATCTACGCCGGGCGACCCGTGCTGATGGAGGTCTACACCAAAGACGTCGAGGTCAAGGAGAGCCAGTTCTCCGGTGGCCGCTCGGTCAAGGAGACCTACCGCTACCTGTACGTCGACGTCGACGGACACCCGATCGCCACCCGCGACGAGGCCTACATCAACGCCGAACGCCACGGCTCGAAGAAGTCGGGCAAGCTGGCCGGAATCGAGCGCCAGCGCTGGACTCCCGAGGAACTCGAGGAGGTCGAGCAGGCGTACGAGGCCGAGGTGCGGCGCGGTGCCGATCCACGGTGGTGGGAGGACGTCACCGTTGGCGAGGAACTGCCGCCGATCATGAAGGGCCCGCTGACCGTCGTCGACATCATCAGCATGCACATGGGCTGGGGTTGGGGCGGTTACGGCGTCGGGCCGCTCAAGTACGCCCACCAGTTGCGCAAACGCATGCCGGCGTTCTACACCCCCGACGAGTACGGGGTGCCCGACATCGTGCAGCGGTTGCACTGGGACCCCGAACGCGCCAAGGCGCTGGGTATCCCGGCGCCCTATGACTACGGGCAGATGCGCGCGGCGTGGGTGAGTCACCTGCTGACCAACTGGATCGGCGACGACGGCTGGCTGTTCGAGATGGATCTGCGGATGCGCGGGTTCAACTATCACGGTGACATCCACCGCTGCACCGGGTCGGTGAGCGCCAAGGGAGACGGACCGGGCGAGGTGGTGTCGATCGACGTCGCGGCCACCAACCAGCGCGACGAGACCACGACCCGGGGTAGCGCCAAGGTGCTGCTGCCATCGCGCGACACCGGAGCCGTCGTGCTCCCGGTTCCCGACGACGACCTGAGGCGGCGCGGCGCGCAGGTGGCGTCGCGCAAGGCGGGCCGCGTCGGCGAGGAGATGCGCCGCATCCACGGAGAGTGAACTGAACTGGAGCTTATGAGGGCTGCGCAGACCATCGAGGGAATAACGACGGCGAGAGCTCCTCGACATCAAGGACTTCCGGGAGGCCAAGACGGTGTTCTCGGAACGAAGCAAGCCGACGGTGATTAGGAGGTCGCGATGAAGAAGCCGATGAACGGAGTGCGGGTTCTCGAGGTCGCGCAGTACACGTTCGTGCCGTCTGCCGGCGCCGTGCTCGCGGACTGGGGCGCCGACGTCATCAAGATCGAAAACCCGGTCACCGGCGATGCTCAGCGTGGTCTGGTGACCGTGCTCGGCCGACAGGCCGCCAAACCCGACGAACCGTTCGCCCCGATCATCGAGGGGCCCAACCGCGGCAAGCGCAGCGTGGGGTTGTCGCTGGCGCTGGCGCAGTCGCGGCCGGTGTTCGAAGAACTGGTCCGGCGCGCCGACGTGTTCCTTACCAGTTACCTGCCGCAGACCAGGGCGAAGCTGCGCATCGAAGTCGAGGACATCCGGCGTATCAATCCCGACATCATCTTCGTGGGCGGCAGCGGATACGGCGGGCGCGGCGCGGACCGCGACACTGGCGCGTACGACGCGACGGCGTTCTGGGCGCGCGGCGGAAGCGCGGACGGCATCGCCGCCGACGACACCGACATTCCGGCATACATGCCGGCGGGCGCGTATGGCGACAACATCGGCGGCATCGCCATCGCCGGCGCGGTGGCGGCGGCGCTGTTGGGCAGGCAGATGACCGGCGAACCCTCGATCGTCGACGTCTCCCTGCTCGCGGTCGGGGCGTGGGCGATGCAGTTCGACGTCAACCTGGCGATGCTCAACGGATGTCCGCCGCCGAAAGTGCACGGCCGAACGCAGGCCACCGGCAATCCGTTGACCGGTGTGTACCGGTGTGCCGACGGCCGGTTCGTCCAGCTGTCGATGCTGCAGCCGACCCGCTACTGGCCGGAGTTCTGCCGGCTCTTTGGACTGGCATCGGCAGCAACGAATCCGAGATTCGAGTCGGTGGAGGCGCTGGCGGCCAACGCCGACGAGGCAGTGCGACTGGTGGCCACCGCGATCGAATCGCGGACCTTCGCTGAGTGCAAGCGGTTGCTCGACCAGTCCGGCGGGCAATGGGCGCTGGTGCAGGATGCGTGGGACGTCGCCAATGACGAGGCGCTGCTCGCCAACGGCCGGATCGCCGACATCGTCGACGCACGGGGCTGCCGGCAGAAGCTGGTCGCCAGCCCTGCTCAGTTCGACGGTGCCGCAGCCGATTTGACCCGGGCGCCGATGTTCGCCGAGCACACAGACGAGGTGTTGCGGGAGCTGGGTGTCGACGACGCCGGTCTACTTCATTTGAAATACGACGGCGCCATCACCTGATTGGCTGCTGGTACCGCCGGCCGCGGCAGAGCAGAGTCTGGTGCCTGGTTGCGCAAGTCCGCGTCGGACTGGTCCCGGCAGTCGGCTGCGTCTGCTCCGCCGTGAACGAGAATCAAGCAGTGGCACGGTCGAATTCTTCGCGGTGTCAGCGGAACCGGGGCTTGCGCTTGTTCGCGCGGGAGTCGATGGGGTTCTCGTAGTCGTTGCCAATGTGCGTATACGACAACCCGTGTCGTTGACGCTGCGTGGGGGGCAGGTCCCTGGCCTCCCACAGCGCACGCACGGTCCCCTGCACGGCTTGCGGTCTGCGCGCGGCGATCTCGGCCGCGATCTCGGCGGCGCGTTCGCGCAGCTGGTCGTCGGGCACTACCTCGGTGACAAGTCCCAGGCGAAGGGCGGTGGCGGCGGTGATGCGCTCCTCGCTGCCAGACAGCGCCCAGCGCATCACATCGCCGAACGGTACACCCAGCGACAGCATGCCCATCGGCTCGAGCGCCGAGACCACCCCCCCGTTAAGGTGCGGGTCGAAGAAGGTAGCCCCCTCCGAGCAGATGGCGAAGTCACATTCGTTGACGAAATACATTGCGCCGCCGGCGACCATGCCGTGCAACGCCGCGATGACCGGTTTCCAGACGCGGTGTGTTTTGGGCCCGAGGGAGGCGCCGGGGTCCTCCTGGTTGAAGACCGGTTCGTCGGCCCACCAGCGGCCCGCCGAGACGTCGATGCCGGTGCAGAACGCGCGCTCGCCGTTCGCCTGCAGGACGGCAATTCGGATGTCGTCGTCCTCGCGCACCCGCTTCCAGGCCGCCGCGATCTCCTTGGCCATAGTCTGGTTGAAGCTGTTCAATTGGTTCGGCCGATTCAATGTCACGGTCGCGACGTGATTGGCGGCTGTGAACTCGATCGTTCCGAACTCCGTCATCGCCTACTCCTCCCCAGCCCAGCACCGCAGTAACTAGGTTAACTATGTGGACGGATCACGATAGGTATGCCCGGCGCGAGGAGTCAAGTGGTCCGCTGTGCCGAGGTATCGGTTCTCGGCCGGAACAGCGGCAGCCAGACGCGGCTGTCGTCGTCGCCCGAGGTGCCCGCCCATTCCTCGAAGAACACCTCGACGGGCAGGCCGACATGTATATCGTCGGCGCTGATGTCGACGACGTTGGTCATGAGGCGGACGTCGGGTTCGTCGTCGAGTTCGACCATCGCGACGATGTACGGCGGTTCGAAGCCGGGGATCCAGGGCTGGCGATTGACCGTATAGGCGGCAACGGTGGCCAGGCCGGAGGTCGGTTCCGGATCGACGTCGGTGCTGCGGCAGCGCCAGCACGCCGGCCCCGGCGGGTGAAAGAAGTGGTGGCACTTTTGGCAGCGGGAGATCAGTAGTTGCCCGCGCTTGCCGCCGGTCCAGAACGCTTGCGACTCGGCGGCGGGTGCGGGTACCAGCCGAAAGTCGGGTCTGCGGTAGGGAGCATCGGTCGGCATGGCACAAACAGTAAACTATTTATCGTTTTTAGGACTCAACTAACGGTGGTTCCGTCCCGCGGGCAGTGTCCGACGATAAGGTGTCGGGCACGTAGGTTGGAGCCGACCTGGGTATCCGACCCCGACCTGGCCCCAGGGCCGCAGAGGAAATGTAGATGGCAGACGAGACCACTCCCAGCGAAGGGGACGTGAGCGAATCGACACCCGACTTCGACGCCGCGGCCGAAGGTGGTGAGTCCACCGCCTTGACCGCGGGCACGACTGAAGACGCCGGTGAGGCCCAAGACTATGACCTCGAGGCAGATGAGGCAGACGACCCTGACGAGGCGACGCCGGTCAAGCCACGCATGTCGCACGTGCGGCTGGCGACGATCGTCGGGCTCGTGGTCGTGGTGGCTCTTGCGGCGCTGACCGGGTGGCTCGGGTACCGGGCGTACGAGTCGCGGCAAGCCGACGATCTGCGCAACCTCTTTCTGCAGGTCGGGCGGCAGGGCGCGCTGAACCTCACGACGATCAGCCACGAGCACGCCGAGCAGGATGTGCAACGTGTCCTGGACTCGTCGACCGGGACGTTCTACGACGACTTCCAGGCCCGCGCGCAACCGTTCATCGAGGTCGTCAAGCAGGCGCAGTCGAAGTCGGAGGGCACGATTTCGGAGGCGGGAATCGAGTCATTGAACGACGACGAGGCCAAGGTGCTGGTTGCCGTGACCGTCAACACCACGAATGCGGGGGCACCCGAGCAGGCGCCGCGGTCCTGGCGGATGAGGATCTCGGTGCAGAAAACCGGCGAGGACGAGGCCAAGATCTCGAATGTGGAGTTCGTACCGTGAGCAATAGACATCGACTTCCGCGGCGCAAACGAGACGACGCCACCGACGAGTCCGCCGAGAAGGGTACGACGCCGGCATCCGAGGCGGTCGAGTTGACGGAATCGACGGCCGAGACGACGACGGCCGCCCCGGCGGAGACACCCGAGTCGACGGAGACGACCAAGCCCGCGGAGACCACCGAATCAGCGGCGGCTTCGGAAGCGACCCCAACAACCGAGACAGCGGAGGCCTCGGAGTCCGTCGAGACCACCGAGTCCACCGGCGGGCGAGGCATCAACTGGGCCCGCGTCTTCGCCTTCGGTGTGCTGCCCGCCCTCGCCCTGCTGCTGGCGGGTGCAGCGGGCTACCTGAAGTGGGTCGACAACTCCGTGCGCAACGCGGACGCGGCGCGCGCCGAGTCGGTCCAGGTTGCCAAGGACAGCACCGTGGCGATGCTGTCGTACAAGCCGGACACCGTCGAACAGCAGCTCAACGACGCACGTTCCCTGCTGACCGGCGAGTTCCAGGAGTCCTACACCGGGCTCATCAACGACGTGGTGATCCCCGGCGCACAGCAGAAGCAGATCTCCGCGGTGGCCTCCGTGCCGGCGGCCGCCTCCGTGTCGGCCGGCCCCGACGAGGCCGTGGTGTTGGTGTTCGTCAACCAGACCGTGGTCATGGGGCAGGACGCTCCGACGGATACCGCCTCGAGTGTGCGGGTGACGTTGGAGAAGATCGACGGTCGCTGGCTCATCTCGAAGTTCGACCCGGTGTAGGAGCGTAGTGGCCGACCCCGAACTCATCGACGTCGATGCGCCGGGAGTGCGGCTGCGCGCGCTCAGTTGGGGCACCGTCGGTGCTCCGATCGCCTTGTGCCTGCACGGTTTTCCCGACACTGCGCACGGGTGGCGCAACATCGCACCGTTGCTGGTCGATGCGGGATGGCGGGTGGTGGCGCCGTTCATGCGAGGCTATGCACCGTCGTCGACGGCATCCGACGGCAGCTACCACGTCGGCGCGCTGATGGACGATGCGCTGCGGGTACTCGACGCGGCCGGGCCGACGGGGCGCGACGTGTTCGTCGGCCATGACTGGGGAGCGATCGCAGGGGCCGGGCTCGCCGCAATGCCGGACAGTCCCTTCTCGAAGGCTGTCATCATGTCGGTGCCGCTTGCCGCCGCGTTCCGACCCCTTGGCCGGACGCCGGACGCGGGCCGGCTCGCCGCGCAGTTGCCGCGCCAGTTGCTCCGCAGCTGGTACATCATGTACTTCCAATTGCCCGGCCTCCCTGAGCGATCCGCGTCGTGGGTGGTGCCCCGCTTGTGGCGCCAGTGGTCGCCGGGTTACGACGCCACCCAGGACGTCGCCCACGTCCTCGACGCGATCGGCGCGCCCGAGAATTGGCGCGCCGCTCTCGGCTACTACCGGGCCACCGTGCGCAACAGCAAGCCACCCGCGCAGTACGCCGAACTGCACCGGCACTGGCTGTCGGCGCCGCAGCTGCCGACGCTGTACTTGCACGGCACCGACGATGGTTGCGCCTCAGCCGATTACGCTCGATGGGTGCAGCGGGTTCTGCCCGAGGGGAGTGAGATCGCCACCGTCGAGCGGGCCGGTCACTTCCTGCAGCTGGAACAGCCCGAGGCCGTCGCGAGGCACATCGTCGACTTCATCGGCGCGGTGCGCGCTTAGCCTGGAGGACATGAGGCGGCGACTGGCTGCGGTGGATGCGCAGACATACTGGATGTCGGCGAAGATCCCCAGCGATCAGTTTCTGCTCTACGGTTTCGCGGGGGCCGTGGACCTCGATGCGGCGGTGGCGCGACTCGGAGATCGGGCGCGCGGTTGCACCGAGTTGCGCCTGCGGGTGCGTGACGGCAACCCGCTGACGTATCCGCAGTGGGTGACCGCGGACGTGTCGCCGAACCAGTTCGTGATGCACGCCGCGGGGAACAGTTGGGCGGAGTGTCTGGCGATCGTGGCGGGTTTGTTGAGTTCGGACCAAGTCGATCTACGGATCATGGCGTGGCGGATCCACATCTTCCCGGCTGTCGAGAACGTTCCGGGAGCGGGACTGGGCACGGTTGCGGTGGTGCAGGTGGCGCACGCGCTCGCAGACGGGGTGCGGTCATCGGCGTTGGCGGCGTGGTTGTTCGGGCGACGAGCGATCGTGTCCAATGTTCCGGCCCCAGAGCTGTTTCCGGGATTGAGGTTGCTATGGCGCGGGCATGCGGCGGCACGGGCTCACCGCAGGCTCGTACGCGATACCTCGAATGGATCGGTTCCGCCGCCTGTCGATCCGCGTCCGGCGTTGCGGAGCAATGCGCGACCGGAAGGCTTACGCAGTATTCGGACGGTGGTGATGCGGCGCGCAGAGATGCTCGGGTCGACGGTGACGGTCGGTGTACTGGCCGCGATATCCGAGGCGTTGGCCGGACACCTGCGCGAGTTCGGTGACGACCCGTCGCTGCTGGGTGCCGAAGTGCCTATGGCGAAAGCGGGAGACCGGCTCGCCCACAACCACTTCGGCAACGTGGGTGTCGGCCTGTATCCGGATCTGGCCTTCGATGCGCGAACCTTGCGCATCGCCGAGGACCTCAAGCAACGCCGACGCAGGGCCGCCCATCCGGCGATGGCTCCGGCCAACCGAGCGTCCGCCGCGGTGCCTGCCTGGTTACTGCGTTATGGCGTAGGGAAATTCGACCCGACACTGCGCTCTCCGACCGTCACGGGGAACACCGTCGTCTCCAGCGTGAACCGCGGGCCCGCCGACCTACGCTTCGGCAATTCGCCCGTCGTAATCACCGCTGGATTCCCGGAGTTGTCTCCGATGATGGGCGTGACGCACGGCGTACACGGCATAGGAGACACCATTGCCGTCAGCGTGCATGCGGCCGAGTCGGCGATCGGCGACATCGACTCTTACATCGAGAGATTGGCAGCGGCGTTGAGGGCCCCGCGCCCTTAGATAGCTGGGGGATTGTTGCGTTGGGCGAGTTGTGCGGCGACGATCGGCCGGTCGTGAGGGCGTTCGTCGATGATGGCTTGGGTGCGGTTCTGTTTGCGGCGCGACATTTTTCAGGGTGCGCACCTGCTCGGACGGGTCGTCGGGGTGGTGGTCGATGACTGCGGGGTGGTAGCGCGGTTCAATACCGGCGTTGCCGGGGATGGATTACCGGTTGTATTCGAGCGGTCCGAGCGACGGTGCTCGCAAGCAGCGGGGCGCGGAGCAGGCCCTTGCCCAGTAGCCAGGGTCGGTGCCCGCCGGAGCCCCTAACCCGCCGGGCGACGCCGAGTTCGGGCGTGCAGGGCCACCGCGTTCTTGCGAGGGGGCTGGGCAAGGGCTTAACACATGGCCTAGATTTTGTTGCATGACTGCTTACGACATCGGCGTGCTGATCCTGCGGGTG
>NZ_LZJE01000212.1:0-41108 GCF_001666865.1 Mycobacterium sp. E136 | reverse complement strand
CGCGACTTTGGGCTTGGCCCGGCGCAGCGCGGTCCGCAATTCTTGTTCGAGTCGTGCCGAGATGGCGTGACGGCTGCTGGGCAGAGCACGGATCACCACGCGGTCGGCGGGATCGAGTTCGTGGAGAAGATTGCGTGCGACATGGCGCAGCCGTCACGCCATCTCGGCACGACTCGAACAAGAATTGCGGACCGCGCTGCGCCGGGCCAAGCCCAAAGTCGAGGCCTCGCGGTGAGAGCGTCGATGCGTGCGGCCGGGGCGTGGACGGCCCGCGCCGTGATCTATGCGATCCAGCTGTACCGGCACACGATTTCGCCGCTGCGGCTGCCGACTTGCCGATTCACCCCGACCTGCAGCCAGTACGCGGTCGACGCGCTGACCGAGTACGGGTTGGTGCGCGGCGGCTGGCTCGCGACGGTACGGCTGCTGAAGTGCGGACCGTGGCATAAGGGAGGATGGGACCCGATACCGGATCGTCCCGCACCCGACGGGCAAGACGACGCGCATGCGTCGGGTGCTCCCGCGGGCGAGTCCTCGGAGGATCGGGGCACCGCTGCCGACGTCAGTGGTGGCCACCGAGCATTGCGAGCAGGAAGCGAGACGCGTGTTTAACTGGTTCAGCCTGGACATCATCTACTACCCGGTGTCGGCGATCATGTGGGTCTGGTACAAGCTGTTCGCCTTCCTGCTGGGGCCCTCCAACTTCTTCGCGTGGGCGCTTTCGGTGATGTTCCTCGTGTTCACCCTCCGCGCGATCCTCTACAAGCCGTTCGTCAAGCAGATCCGGACGACGCGCCAGATGCAGGAGCTGCAGCCGCAGATCAAGGCGCTGCAGAAGAAGTACGGCAAGGACCGCCAGCGGATGGCGCTCGAGATGCAGAAGCTCCAGCGCGAGCACGGGTTCAACCCAATCCTCGGCTGTCTGCCGATGCTGGCCCAGGTGCCGGTGTTCCTCGGGCTGTTCCATGTGCTGCGCTCGTTCAACCGGACGCAGGGCGGGTTCGGCCAGATCCATCTGTCGGTCGAGCAGAACCGGGCCACCGGCAACTACGTGTTCAGCCCGTCGGATGTGGCCAACTTTCTCGACGCCCACCTGTTCGGAGCGCCGTTGGGCGCGACCATGATTCAGAAGACCGGTCTCGACGCCTTCACCGAGTTCAACCGGGCGTCGGTGATCGCGGTCGGTGTGCCGATCATGATCTTGGCCGGCGTCGCGACCTACTTCAACAGCCGTGCGTCGGTGGCACGGCAGAGTCCCGAGGCCGCCGCCAATCCGCAGACGGCGATGATGAACAAGCTGGCGCTCTACGTCTTCCCGCTCGGCGTCGTCGTCGGCGGACCGTTCCTGCCGCTGGCGATCATCATGTACTGGCTGGCGAACAACATCTGGACCTTCGGCCAGCAGCACTACGTGTTCGGCAAGATCGAGAAGGAAGAAGAGGCCAAGAAGCTCGAGGCTCAGGAGCGGCAGTCCAAGAACGCACCGCCGCCGGGGGCCAAGCCGAAACGTGACCGCAAGACTCAGGCGACGAAGACCGCCGAGGCAGCCCCGAGCGACGAAAGCGACGACGGCGAGGTGCCGTCGGACAACGGCGCGGCGGGGAAGAAGCCGACGGGCAGCAGCCCCCGCAAGGCCGCCAGCGCAGCGGCCAATCGCACACCGCGGCCCGGCGCGAGCCCGCGCCCCGGGGCGCGGCCCAAGAAACGTAAACGGTGACCGGGCGACCCCCGGCGGGATGAGGAGAGACGACATGACTGACGCCGATACGACCGAACGCGACGAACTGCTCGAGGGCTCCGCGCCGGCAGCGGAGGACGACCTCGAGGAGAAGTTGGTCGCCGAGGGCGAGATCGCGGGCGACTACCTCGAAGAGCTTCTGGACCTGCTCGACTTCGACGGCGACATCGATCTCGACGTCGAGGGTGACCGCGCGGTGGTGAGCATCGACGGCGGCGCCGATCTGAACAAGTTGGTCGGGCGCAAGGGCGAGGTGCTCGACGCGCTGCAGGAGCTGACGCGGCTGGCCGTGCATCAGAAGACCGGTGAGCGCAGCCGCCTGATGCTCGACATCGCGCGCTGGCGCCGCCGGCGGCGTGACGAGTTGGCCGCCCTCGGTGACAAGGTGGCCCGGCGAGTGCTGGAGACGGGGGAGCGCGAGGAGCTGGCCCCGATGACTCCGTTCGAACGCAAGATCGTGCACGACGCGGTGGCCGCCATCGACGGCGTGCACAGCGAGAGCGAGGGCGTCGAGCCGTCGCGCCGCGTGGTCGTTCTCGCCGACTGACCCAGAGTTACAGCCGTGTAGTTCATAGGCGTCGTCGGTCCGACGCGACGATCCGGAGGATGTTTCACGTGAAACATGGGGAGGTGTCGGCGCCGCCGGAAGCGGCCGCCTCCTTGTTCGGGGTGCGGCTCGAGCGGACGGAGCGATACGCCGGGGTGCTCGCCGGCGCGGGCGTCGAGCGCGGGCTGATCGGACCCCGTGAGGTCGATCGACTGTGGGAACGCCACATTCTCAACAGCGCCGCTCTGGCTGAGCTGATCGAACCGCGGCGTCACATCGCCGACATCGGCAGCGGCGCGGGTCTGCCCGGGATACCGTTGGCGTTGGCCCGACCGGATGTCCGGGTGACGCTCATCGAACCGCTTCTACGCCGCAGCGAGTTCCTGCGCGAGGTGGTCGATGAACTCGGCATCGACGTGACGGTCATTCGGGGGCGGGCCGAGGAGCCGGGGGTGAGGAAGCTAGTGGGGGAGACCGACGTGGTGGTGTCCAGGGCGGTGGCCTCCTTGGACAAGCTGACCCGATGGAGCATGCCGCTCCTTCGCGTGGATGGCCACATGCTCGCCCTCAAGGGGGAGCGTGCCGAAGAGGAGATCCGTGACCACCGGCGTGTGATGGCGTCGCTCGGTGCGGCCGATGTAAAGGTGATGAGGTGTGGCGCGAACTACTTGGATCCACCCGCGACCGTCGTCGTGGCACGGCGGGAGAAGACGGTAGCGCACCGGTCGACGGGCAGGAGACGAGGATGACGTCACCGCGGAACGGGGCGGGTTCCCCGTCGGACGGGTCGGGCAGGGAACGCCCGGATGTTTCACGTGAAACCGAAGCACCCGTTGTTTCACGTGAAACGAAGCCCGAAACCGGCGGCGCGCCCAGTGAGGCATGGACCCAGAAGAGCGATCCGGGCGCGTGGAACGACCCCGCCGGGATCGACACTCCGATCGGGGCCGAGGCCGAACGCGCGGTGCGCTTGCTTCACGCCGCATCGAAGGGCAGCCTGCCGCGCCCGGACCGCCAGCGGGTGTTCACGATCGCCAATCAGAAGGGCGGCGTCGGCAAGACGACGACGGCCGTCAACGTCGCGGCGGCGCTCGCGCTGCAGGGGTTGCAGACGCTCGTCATCGACCTCGATCCCCAGGGCAATGCAAGCACCGCGCTGGGCATCGAACACCGCCCGGGCACCCCGTCGTCATACGAAGTGTTGATCGGCGAGATCCCGCTGCGCGACGCGCTGCAACGCAGCCCGCACAACGACCGTCTTTACTGCGTACCCGCGACCATCGACCTGGCCGGCGCCGAGATCGAGTTGGTCAGCATGGTCGCGCGTGAGGGACGGCTGCGCACCGCGCTGGCGTCGCTCACGGACTTCAACTTCGACTACGTGTTCATCGACTGCCCGCCGTCGCTGGGGCTGCTGACGATCAACGCGTTCGTCGCGGCACCCGAAGTGCTGATCCCGATCCAGTGCGAGTACTACGCGCTCGAAGGTGTCGGCCAGTTGATGCGAACCATCGAGATGGTCAAGGCGCACCTCAATCCTCAACTCGATGTCACAACGGTGATCCTGACGATGTACGACGGACGGACGAAGCTCGCGGACCAGGTGGCCTCCGATGTGCGGGCCCACTTCGGCGACAAGGTCCTTCGCACCGTCATCCCGCGCAGCGTCAAGGTGTCCGAGGCCCCCGGTTACGGGATGACGATCCTCGGATATGACCCGGGGTCGCGGGGGGCGATGAGCTATCTGGATGCGAGCCGTGAGATCGCGGAGCGCCGATGAGCGCTTGCGCGAAGAGCATCGAACCCGGTCAGAATCGAAACAACCGATAAGCGTTTGCGCTAAGGAGAAGAACATGAGTCAACCCACCCGCAAGCGCAGCGGCCTCGGCCGGGGCCTGGCGTCGCTGATCCCGACGGGGCCCGCCGACGGGGAGAACACCGGGTTCGGTCCGCGGATGGGAGACGCGGCGGCCGACGTCGTGATCGGCGGCCCCTCCAACGGCAGCCCGACCAACGAGGTCGGCGCGGTGTACCGCGAGATCGACCCGTCGGCGATCGAGCCGAATCCCCGCCAGCCGCGCCAGGTGTTCGACGAAGAGGCGCTCGGCGAGCTCGTTCACTCCATCCGTGAGTTCGGCCTCATGCAGCCGATCGTCGTGCGCGAATTGCCGGCGGCCGAAGCGGGCGCCCCGCGCTTCCAACTCGTGATGGGGGAGCGGCGCTGGCGAGCCGCGCAGGAGGCCGGTCTCGCCACCATCCCCGCGATCGTCCGCGAGACCACCGACGACAGCATGCTGCGCGACGCGCTGTTGGAGAACATCCACCGCGTGCAGCTGAACCCGTTGGAAGAGGCCGCCGCCTACCAACAGCTGCTGGACGAGTTCGAGGTCACCCACGATGAACTCGCGTCCCGGATCGGGCGGTCCCGGCCGGTGATCACCAACATGATCCGGCTGCTGCGCCTGCCGATCGCCGTGCAGCGCCGCGTCGCCGCCGGCGTGCTGTCGGCCGGCCATGCGCGCGCGCTCCTGTCGCTCGAAGGGGGACCGGAGAAGCAGGAGGAGCTCGCCGCGCGGATCGTGGCCGAGGGCCTGTCGGTGCGAGCCACCGAGGAAGCGGTCACCCTCGCCAACAGCGCGGGCGCACCGCCGCCGGCCGCGCCGAAGCGCAAGCCGATCAACATGCCGGGGCTTCAGGACGTTGCTGAACGGCTGTCGACGGCGTTCGATACGCGGGTGACGGTCAGCTTGGGCAAACGTAAGGGCAAGATCGTGGTCGAATTCGGCTCGGTGGACGACCTGCAACGCATAGTCGAACTGATGAGCGCATCAGAGCGGTGACCCACCACACCGGGTAATTACGTCACTGTGACACAACCCGGGCCGATTCGGCGTGAATGCCGTCCTTCGAAGGAAACCACCTGTGACACAACACGTTTCGTCCCCCGCCCCGAGAGGCCCCCAAAACGGAGCGTCGACCCGGCCATGGGCTTCTATCCTGGACTGGAAGCTGTACAACGCGGCATCGCGTAGGACTCGGGAAGTTTAGTGTCGGCACGCATCACGCCTCTTCGGCTCGAAGCCTTCGAGCAGTTGCCGAAGCATGCCCGCCGCTGTGTGTACTGGGAGGTCGATCCCCTCACCCTCGGGCGCGACGCCGCGGGCGCCGCGGTGCCGGGGGTCGACGATCACCTGTCGGACCCCGAGTTCGAGAAGGAAGCGTGGCTGTCGATGGTCATGCTCGAGTGGGGGTCGTGCGGTCAGGTCGCGGTGCAGTGCACGGACGAACAATCCGACGACGGCCTGCCCCCATTGCGCGGAGACGAGGCCTGCCTCGGCTACGCCTTCTACGCGCCGCCCGGATCCGTTCCGCGGGCACGACGATTTCCGACCGCGCCCGTGAGCGCCGACGCGGTTCTGCTCACGTCGCTCGGCATCGAGTCGGGGGAGGACACCGAGGGAATCTCGCGAGCGCTGATCGCCGCGGTCGTCGGCGACCTGGTTCGCCGCGGTGCCCGCGCGCTCGAGGCCTTCGCACACACCGCCGCGGTCAGCGAGCTCGCCGAACCGGGCGCTGTGACGCCGGCGCTGCGCCCGGTCGTCGAGGTTCTCGGTGACTGCTCGGTCGAACAGTGTGTGCTCGACTCCGACGTCCTCCTCGATGCGGGTTTCGTCGTCGTATCCCAACACCGGTATTTCCCGCGGCTGCGGCTCGAGCTGGAGCAGGGGTTGGGCTGGAAGGCCGATGTGGAGGCGGCACTGGAGCGATTGTTCGAGTTCGCCCAGATTCGGCAACCGGTCGGGGCAGGCGTTGGCTCGGTCGGATTGACCGCGGCCGAACGCTAGGAGGGGCTGACGCGCCCTGCGGCCTGCTCGACCGAGAGCTCATGGGCCAGCAGCTCGGCGAAGGTGAAAGTGCCTGTGGGACGGTCGTTCTTGCCGAGCAGGTAGAGCCGCTTGACGGCGGCGAGCATACCCTCGGCGATCGCGTCGCGGGCCTGGGTGGACACCAGCGTGGCCCGGTCGTGCGGGTTGGTGATGTAACCGACGTCGACCTGCACGGTGGGCATCCGCGTCAGACGCAACAGGTCCCACGTCCGCCCATGGGTACGGCAGTCACGTAATCCAGTGCGGGCCACCACTTCTCGCTGAATGAAATCGGCGAGGTTGCGTCCGATGGTCGACACCGAGCCGTGCGAATTACCGAAGTGGAACGAGGCGACGCCGTTGGCGGACGGGGTGGGCTGCGTGGCGCAGCGCAGGCTGATCATCAGGTCGGCGCCGACGGCGTTGGCGGTCGCGGCGCGTTCGGCATCCGACGGGGCGCGGTTGGCCGGCCGCGACAGGAAGGTCTCCATGCCGATGGCGGTCATCCGGCCTTCGAGACGACTTGCCAAGTCCCACAGGATGTCCGACTCGCTGATCGGGCCGTTCGGGCCCTGCATGATCTGACCATGGTCGTCGCCGCCACGGCCCGGGTCGATGATGATCCGCTTGCCGGACAGGCGCGGACCGGAGCTGCGGACCAGCTCCTCCTCGCGGATCGCGTGCGGAGAGCCGCCGGTGACGCGGGATCCCAGAAAGTACAAGGACCGCAACGTTTCCGGGCCGCAGATGCCGTCGGGGTACAGCCCGTACTCGCGCTGGTAAGACATCAGCGCGTTGTGTGTTGTCAGCCCGAAATGCCCGTCGACCAGCCCGGTGTAGAAGCCGAGATCCTGAAGGCGCGCTTGGAGTGTCGCGACGTCGTCACCGAACATCGGCGCGCCGAACTGGTGACTGAGCGTGCGCGCACCGAGCCGGTACGACGCCTCCTTCAGCGCGCGGTACGTCGCCTCGCCGACGATCCCGTCGACCAGAAGTCCGCGATGCTGTTGGAAGGCCCGCACGGCCTGGTCGAGTTCGCCGTCGAAAACGTCGAGTGCGACATGTCTACCGGTGGTGATCTCCTCGTCGGAGTTCTCGAGCATGCCCAGCGCCGTCAACGCAGCCCGGATCTCGGTGACCGCGGACCCGCGGTCACCGCGACGCAGACTGGACATATGCGGCCTTTCAGTCACGGTTGTCAGCTGCGCAAAGGCGCCGACCAAGTTGACGGGCTAGGCACGATTGTCGCAGACACACCGCCGATTCAAGAAAACCCCAGGCCGGTGTCCGCGTCCCGGATTACCGATCCAGCCGGGTATCAGAGCACGTCAGCGAGCTCGCGCAGCAGCGCAGCCTTACCTTTTGCGCCGACGATCCGCTTCACCGGGGCGCCGTCCTTGAAAACTATGAGCGTCGGAATCGACACCACCTGAAAATTGCGGGCCGTGGCCGGGTTCGCGTCGACATCGAGTTTCGCGACCGTCAGCGCGCCGGCCTTCTCGGTGGCGATCTCCTCCAGCACCGGGGCGATCATCTTGCACGGACCGCACCAGGTCGCCCAGAAGTCCACCAGCACCGGTGTGCTGCTGGACAACACGTCCGCAGAGAACGTGTCGTCGGTCACCGCAACGGTGGTTCCAGTGGTCTCGGCCATCAGTGATGCTCCTATCAAACGGGGGTTTCGGTGGTCTCATCGCTTGGGCCAGAACCGATTTCGGCGAGCCAGCGTTCTGCGTCGATGGACGCCGAACAGCCGGTGCCCGCGGCGGTGATGGCCTGGCGGTAAGTGCGGTCGACGAGATCGCCTGCGGCGAAGACGCCTTCGACCGAGGTGCTGGTCGAACCACGTTGCGTCACCACGTAACCGTCCTCGTCGAGGTCGACCTGGCCGCGGACCAGATCCGAACGGGGATCGTGGCCGATCGCGACGAACACACCGGTGACGGCGAGTTTGGACTCTTCGCCGGTCGCGGTGTTACGCAACCGGACTCCGCTGACCTTCGGGCTGCCTTCGATCTCGACGACCTCGGTGTTGGTCAGGAACGTGATCTTCTCATTCGCGCGGGCGCGGTCCTGCATGATCCGCGAGGCGCGGAACTCGTCGCGGCGGTGCACCAGCGTGACGTTGCGGGCGAACTTGGTCAGGAAGATGGCCTCCTCCATCGCCGAGTCGCCGCCGCCGACCACGATGATGTCCTCGTCGCGGAAGAAGAACCCGTCGCACGTCGCGCACGTGCTCACGCCCATGCCGAGCAGGGCCTCTTCACCGGGGACGCCGAGGTGCCGCGCGGCGGCGCCCATCGCGAGGATGACCGCACGTGCCTGGTACGTGTCGTCACCGACGGTCACGGTCTTGACCGGGCCGTCGAGTGAGACCTCGTCGACGTCCTCCATGCGCAGGTCCGCACCGAAGCGCAGCGCCTGTTCACGCATCTCGTCCATCAGTTCGGGACCGGTGATTCCGTTGCGGAAACCGGGATAGTTCTCCACCTCGGTGGTGGTCATCAAAGCGCCGCCGAATTGGACGCCTTCGAACACCAAGGGCTTGACCTGCGCGCGCGCCGCGTAGATGGCGGCGGTGTAACCGGCCGGGCCGGATCCGATGATGATCAGCTCGTGGACCGTGGATGTGGTGGTCATTTGCGCCTTTCTGCCGCATTCCTGCGACACCGGTGTAAACACCAGCGTAGGCGGTGGTGTTCCCCGGACTTTCCGAACAACCTCGGGGACAGACTACGGTCGTTTGACCACTGTTTCGGCCAGCAGCCCACTGTGAGCCGCGTGGCACCCCGCGTCGACGACCACCGCCACCACCTCGGTCGCGGCGTGCGCGGGTAGGAGCAACACGACCGCCGGCCGCCCGCCCACGTCGACGGTCCGGGCTCCGAGGACGGGCGTGTTCGCCGGGCGGCCGAGTCCTTCGAGACAGGCCGCGCGGCGCCCGGGGTCCGCCAGCGGGCCGTATTCGGCAGGCGCCGACAGCAGACCGGCGAGCTGGGGGGCGGTCAGCGGCACGGTCGGCGGCGGGCGCGACACCGTGATGCGCTCGGCGGTCGGTCCGGGCTGGGAGAACCGGGGCGCGGGGTCGCGGACCAGCATCGACGTCCCGATGACGACGCCTGTCACAACGGCGGCGAGGCCGATGACGAGCCCGAAAACGTGGATTGGGCGCAGCCGGGGCCGTTCGACGGCGTGCGTGGGCTCACCCGCGGCCCGCAGTGCCGCGCAGACGCGTTCGGCGACACCGGCAGGCACGTCGGGCGCGGAGGCCTCGTCGTGCGCCAACCGGGCCAGGCCGCGGCGCACCCGCTCGGCCGCCGGATCCGAGCCGTCGTCCTGCATCTCAGCCAGTCTCCACCACGACAGGTAAGACGCGGCGGATATGCCGACGGTTCCGCTCAGTCGGTGCGCGCGGTGGCCTGCGCGTCGAAGCAGTCGAGCGCCTCGGCCAGCTTGGACCTGGCGCGGGCACACCGGCTCTTGACGGTGCCCTCGGGGACACCGAGCATGCGAGCGGTCTCGGCCACCGAATACCCCTGCATGTCGACGGCGACCACGGCGGCACGCTGTTCGACGGGCAACCGCATCAGGGCCCGCTCGACGACGATCGCGGTGTCGACGTGCGAGGTCGGGTCGCCGACGTGTGCGATGTCGTCGGACAACGTTTCGGCCGCTCGGATCTTGTTGCGCCGCAATCGGTCCAGGCAGGCGTTGACCACGATGCGGTGCAACCAGCTGTTGACTGCGGAGTCGTACCGGAAGGCGGGGGCCCGCCGGTGCGCCTTGAGCATGGCGTCCTGCAGTGCGTCGGCGGCGTCGTCGGGGTTGCGGCTGGTGATGCGTGCGATCCGGTACAGCTGGCGGTGGTGTCGGTAGAACAACTCCTCGAACGCATACCGGTCGCCTGCAACGTGTGCGGCGAGCAGTTCCGCGTCACTGCGTTGCCGACCGGACTGCCCCCCGAACGTCCCCACAGCCGAACACTAAACGGGCCGGCGGGTGCCTCCCGACACATCTTTGCCGGGCTGGGGATGAACGGGTCAGGAGGCGGACTTGACGGTGATCTCGGCGATGTTGGAACGGCTCTGGCCGTTGACCTGACCGAGGGTCGACACCCAGACCAGCAGGTTCGACGTCGGCGACGCGTCCTCCACCTTGATGGTGTTGGACCCCGGCTTGAGCTGGGTGGCCGGCGTCAGCACCGTGGTGTCGGACAGCGACGACGGATTCGGCGACGGCGCGGAGCGGATCTCCACGGCAGTGCCGGTGCTGTCGAGGTCGATGTCGACCTCGCCCACCTTGGTGGCCTGCGGCAGCTGCAACATCAGCCCGACGCCGTTCTTGAAGTTGGGGAAGGGCACCGGGTCGGTGTAGGTGTCGATCGGCCACGCCGTGGACTTGTCGCCGTCGATCGCCTTACCCGCCTCGGACGGCGCGTCGGCTTCGCCCTCCGGCGAAAAGACCGTCACTGCAGTGGGTTTGACGACATTACCGCTACCGCCACCGCCTCCATCGGCCGACTCGGAGGTGGTCGGGTCGTTGAGGCCGAGCCGGTCGCCCCCGAGGCCGTCGCCGACGTCGCCGAAGATCCGGCTCAGCACCGTCGCCAACACCACGAGCGCGACCACGACGATCGCGCCGCCCACACCCAGCCCGATCATCAGGGCCTTGCGTCGCCGCGCCTCGGTCGCCGGATCGGTGGCGGCCCCGACTCCCGGTGCGCCGGAGCGGTCGGGTTCGTCGACGGGGGAGATCAGCTCGGTGCGATCGGCGATCGCCGTCGCCTGCTGCAGCAGGTTCAACAGGGTGGGCGCGCTGCGGATGCCGCCGCCCTCCTGGACGGCACGTGCCGCCGCCGCGGAGATCTGGAACGGGATCTGGCGGTCGATGGCGCGCGGTTCGATCGGCTGCCCGGCCGAGTCGAGGTCGGCGGGGGACAGGCCGCTGCGGACGCCGTGCTCGGGCAGCGGCCACCGGTTGACCAGCAGCGCGTACAGCGCCGCCCCGATTCCGCGGATGTCGTCCTCGGGTGTCGCGTCGGGCAGCGTCGCGGGGAAGGCCAGCGCGACGTCGCCCTCGATGCTGACGCGGACGCGGCCCGGGTGGTCGATCGACAGGGCGACCCCGGCGCGGTGCGCGGCCTCGGCGGCCGCGGCGAGCGACTGCATGGCCCTGGCCCCGCCGATCGGGGAGGGAGAGGTGTCGGCCACCTCGACCAGCGAGCCGCCCCGGATCCACTCCGCGACCACCAGACCGCCGGACCCGGTGTTGACGACGTCGAGCACCCGGGCCACGCCGGGCATGTCGAGGCTGCTCAGCTTGCGGGTGCGGGTCAGGATCTCGCGCAGCGTCTCGTCTGACAGCGTGTTGTCCGGATCGACGAACGTGAGCGCCACCTGGCGGTCGAGCGCGGTGTCGAGCGCCTGCCAGAACTGCAGCGTGGGCGGGCCACCGTGAAACACCAGCAGCCGGTATCGGCCGCCGCCGACCATGGCCCCGGGGATGAGATGGACATCCTCGTCGGAGGTCGCGGCTTCGATAGCCGGTTCGCGCGGCGCGTCGAAGGCGAGGGGCTCCCGAGAGGGGTCGCCGCCGTAATCGGACGGCGGCCGGCCCGACACGGGAAGTCGCGTCGTGCCGTTCTCGGTGGCCAACTCGGTGGTCTCGCCGGGGTCGGGCACGTCGGGCCGCAGGTCGTCGGCGACGACGTCGGGCTGACCGCTCGGAAGCTTGGCGGTGGCGGTGCTGTCGGGTGTGGGCGCGGAGCCGCCTGCGGATTCGTCGCTCACCGCTGGTCCTTTCCGCATCCGGTCCCTGGCAACTAGGTCGGGTGGTCCGCGCCGGACCGCCGGCGGGCTGTGCCGACGCCCCGACAGGGACGAATTCCTCTGATCAGAGTACGTGAGTGAGGTGCGCGTCCGTGGCCTGTCGGCGGCTGCGGTGGCCGACGCGGCTACTGACCCGCCCGCCGGGACGGGGCGGGACCGAGCGCCGAGGCGGCGGCGGACGGCCTCGAGTGCGGCCTGGGCTTCCGGAACACGTGCACCCAGCAGAACCCCGACGATGACCGGCACCATGATCAGACCGAGCGCGAGCAGCCGCAGCAGCGAGCCGCCACCGCCCCAATTTCGGGTCAGCGCCTCCAGCCCGAACAACTGGTCGGCGACCTGGCCGACCATTGCGGCCAGCAGTGAGGCGGCGATGGTGACCAGCACCGTGCGCACCACCTGCAGGTCGAGCAGGCGGCCGCCGGGCGGGTCGAGGTTGGCCCGCAACAGGAAGTAGCCGACCACCGCGCCGGCCAGGAAGCCCAGCCCGTTGGCCGTACCGAGATAACCGGCGACGAGATCGGGGTCGTTGGTGAGGTGCGGCGCGATCAGCGAAGCGATGATCTTCATGGTCGTTATGACGACGATCAGCAGGATCGGCGTCCACGCCTGCTGGCGGGCGTAGAACACCCGAAGTTGAAGCAGCACAAGCGCGTAGGGGATCAGCGTGAACGCCGACAGGGTGATCGCCATACCGAGGTAGTTGGCGTCGACCTCGCCGAAGTTGCCGTAGGCGAACAGCGCGCTGCCGATCGCTGGGCCGCCGACCGTCATCAGCGCCACGATCGGGATGAGCGTCACCATCGTCAGCCGCGTCGCCAGCGAGAGGTCGTTGAGCACCGCGCGCTGGTCGTTGGAAGCGGCGTTACGGCTCAGCCGCGGCATGACGACCGTCAGCACCGTCACGCCGATCATGCCGAACGGCAGCTGGAGCACCAGCCAGGTGTAGTTGTAGATCGCGGGGCCGGAAGCCGCGGCGCCGCTGGCGATTCGGTTTCCGACGATCAGGCCGACCTGGCTGATCAGGACGTACAGCACCATCGCCGACGCCATGGCGCCGAACTGCTTCATCCGGTCGTCGACACCCCACATCGGGCGCAGGCTTATGCGTTCGCGGCGGATCGCCACCAGCAGAACCAGGACCTGGGTGACCGTGCCGAGCGTCATGCCGATGCCCAGCACGAGCAGTTTGGCGTTGCCCATCTTCACCGGGTCGACCGAGAGTTCGCCGGGGACAATCAGATACACGCCGAGCGTCACGATGGCGACGACGTTGTTGCACACCGGTGCCCACGCGGGAGGCCCGAACACGTTGCGGGTGTTGAGGATCGCCATGAACACTGACGACAAGCCGTAGAACAGCACCTGGGGCAGCAGCAGGTAGGCGAACGCGGTGGTGAGATCGCGGTTGACCTCCGGATCGCCGCCGAGCATGAGGTTGACGAGCATCGGCGCCGATGCGATCGACAACGCGGTGATGATCAACAGCAAGGTCGTCGCAAGCGTCACCAAGCGGCGGATGAAGGCCGTGCCGTTGTCAGGGTCGTCGCGCTCGGCGCGCGCCAGCACCGGCACGAAGATCGCGGTGAAGGTCGCCTCGAGGACGAGCGCCGCGATCAGGTTCGGCAACTGGTAGGCGACCGAGAAGGCGCTGGTGAGCGCGGCGCCCAGGATGGTCGCGAGCAGGACGATGCGGGCGAACCCGGTGAGCCGGCTGACCAGCGTCGCCACCGCCATGCCCCACGACCGCGACACCACCGCCGCGTCGGACAGCTCTTCGCGGCCGGCACGGCGCCGGGGCGCGGGGCCGCGGCTCAGGCGGGGCGGAGGCTCGCGCCGCGGGCGGCGCGGCGGGGGAGCGACATGTCCGACCGGTGGTGGCCGCCGCGGTGGCGGCGCCGCTGGGTGTGGCGGCCCGGGGGCGTTCATCCGCCACCGTCCCGGTCACCGGTGCTCCTGCGTCCGGTCCGGCTCAGGGGTGCGTCGGCAGGGTCGTCGTCGTAGTGCAGGGCGACTTCGAGCGGATCGGGCCGGTCGAGGTCGGCGGGATCCGGTTGACCGCGGAACCGGTGCCACAGCCGACGGCCGGCGAGCAGAACCAGGACCGCACCCGCCGAGAGCGTGATGAAGAACAGCACCTTGCCGTAGGCGTTGGAGTGCACGGACAACCGAACGGGTTCGCCGAGCGGCAGGCCGTCGGCGGTGCGTAGCGCGACGTCCACGGCGAACCGCTGGGTGAAGTGCACCTCGATCGGCACCCGCAACGGGAGGTAGCCCGGCGGGAGGACGATCTCGCCCATGTCGGTGACCGTCATCCCCGGTGGCGCGTCGACGTCGAGGCGGACCCGGATCGGCACCGGCAGGTCGTTGCGCAGGGCGAGCGGCAGCGGGCTGCGCTCGGTCGCCAGCGTGTAGGCGCCGCCGGGGTTGACGATGGTGACCGCCCCGAAGATGTCGTCGACGGTGTGGCCGACCGTCGTAAGCCGTTGTTGCGCAGAGCCGTTGCGGGTGTCGGGGGGTACCGACTGGCTCAGCGCGCGCAGCATGTCCTCGCGAAGCGGCGCGGTGTAGCCGTATCCGGTCAGCCCGGTGCGTTCGTCGGTGGTCAGCGCCGCGGTCAGTCCCCACAGCCGACCGGTGACCCCGGCGATACCGGTGACGACGGCGTCGTCGAACCGGGCGTCCGGATCGCCGAGCTCGTCGTCGGGCATCGGGGCCATGTCGTCGGGCGGGACCGCGCTGGCCTCGCCGATCACCGCGGGGAGCGGACGTGGCTGCGCCAGCCCGGCGTTGATCGCGGTGGACACGGCGCGGAACACGGCGCCGGCGTCGTCGGGTCCGAGGCTCCACGCCAGCGGCGGCATCAGGATCTGGGTCCGCGGCGCGACGTCGGGGTTGAGGCCGCGCCACAGCACGGCACCGAGCGCGTCCTGGCGGCGGGCCACCGCCGAATCGTGCTGTAGCGGGATGTCGAGCGACGGGTCCAGGTATCCGGGGGTCACGGGCTCGGTGCCCGCGCCGGCGAGCGCGGCGCCGACGGACGGGTCGAAGGGTGCCGCGACGACTTGCGGTGTGAACCGCACCGGTGCGGTGTCCGGGCCTCCGGTGCCGGTGCCGTCGTCCGACCCGGATTCGGCGGGTGCGATAGCGATGGTCTGCCCGCCTTGATCGGACAGCAGGCTCACCGCGGGACCGGTCAGCGGGCCGTCCCCGACCAGGCTGGCACCGCGAACCGAGGTGATCCCGAGTATCTGGTCGACGATGTCGCCCGCGGAGGTGGTCGCGATCCGGCTGAGCCCGGCGTCGCCGACGCGGCGCAGAGCGTCGAGGTCGGCCTGCGCGTAGGTGGTGGAGGCGACGCACATGCCCTTCGCCAGTTCCCTGAGCCGGGTCAGCCACGCCACCGCGGCGTCCTGCCCGGCGCCGGGCCGGGTGGGGGTGCCGGGTCCGGCGTCGGGACCGGTGTTGACGACGTATCCGCCCGTCATCGCGTTGACGGTGACCAGGAGGTCTGGGTCGATCGCGAGGCAGGTCGCCGCGCGGACCCGCCCGTCGGGATCGACCTGCGGGCTGGTGGCGAATTCGACGGCCGACAACAGCGTGTCCAGGCGGCCGCCCGCGGCCAGCGAGGTGGCCAGGTCGTCGTCGATCAGGCGGACCGGAGTGGTGCCGCCCGGTGCGCCGGCGGCCAGACGCGGCCGGTCGGCGATCGGCCACAGCAGGGTCGTCTGGACCGGTTTGGACGTGTCGGGTGCGGCGACCGCCGTCACCGCGTCGCCCGCGGATTCGGCGCCCGGATCGGGTGGCACGCCGAGGACCGGCAGCAGGAAGCGGGCGCCGTCGAGGCGGGCGGGCTCGCCGTAGTCGGGTGTGCCGTTGACGTTGACCATCACCGGGTAGACGCCGGGTTGGTCGATGCTCAGCGATGGTCGGTCGGTCGACCGCAACGGATAGGACAACGTGAACGGAACATCTTGTCCGCGAGGGAGTTCCGGCGAGAGCTGGACGAAATCACCCACCGGCTCGAACTGGTCGACGTCGCCGGTGAGGTTGGTCCGCAGGCCGGTGGACGTGGTCACCGCGGCGGCGTCCTCCAGCCGCACGACCACATCGCGCACCGCCCGGTCGCCGACGTTCTGGACGACACCGGTCACGGTGACCATGGGTTCGCTGGTGGTGGTCACCACGTCGGGGCTGACGTGGTCGACGCGCACCCGCAGGAACGGTGTCGACTCGGTCTGGCCCGACGCGGGCCCGGCCACGATGACGGGCAGGGCGCTCAGCGCGAGCACGATGAGCGCGGCCAGCGCGCGCGGCAGCGCTGCGGCGGTCACGAGCCCTGTCCGCAACCGTTCGTCCGTCGGCCGGGCTGCGTGCCCCACTCGTCCCGGTCGGCTCCCGGGGTGCGTTCATCGGGACGGCGGTTGCGGGTGTGCGAATGCGTCTGAGGGCGGCGTCGCGGTGACGACCGCGGGATCGGTGGCAGCGCGGAGGGGCCGTGGGCGTGCAGCTTGTCGATCAGCTCGCCGGCGACCTCGGCGAGGCGGCGTTCGTCGGCGTAGGCCAGCCGCGACGGCAGCTCCTTGAGCGGCACCCACGCGACCTCGGTGACCTCGACGTCCTCGTCGGAGAGTTCGCCGCCGAGAAAACGCATCAGGTAGTGGTGCACGGTCTTGTGCACACGGCGGCCCTCGGTGACGAACCAGTAGTCGATGCTGCCCAACGCGGCGAGCACGCTGCCCTGCACGCCTGTCTCCTCGGCGACCTCACGGACCGCGGTCTGCTCGGCCGTCTCGCCCATCTCGATGTGGCCCTTGGGCAGCGACCACAACATGCGGCCACGCCGGTCGATACGGCCGATCAGCGCCGCGACCTGACTCTCCTTGGGGCCGTCGATACCGTCGATGACCAGGCCGCCCGCCGACGTCTCGTGCACGGTGCGCAGGCGATCCGGCGGCCGGCGGGGGCGCGACTTCTTGGACTGGCCGCCCTTGTTTCCGTTGACGGCGGTGGCGTCGTTCTTAACGGTGGAGTTGTTGGCGTGGCCGCCCGGACGGGGCTGTGGAACGGGGCGGTTGAGCGGTTGCGCCGATTGCTCGGGTGCGGTCTCTGGAGGACCTGCCGCGCGTCGGCCGCGACGTCGCCCCCGGCGCCGTCGTGGTTTGGCCTGTTCGCCGTCCGACACCCAAGCGATAGTAGCTGCCACGCATTTTCGTCCCGGCCGCACTCACCGGTCGTGATAGAGCCGTTGCACATTTGTGTGAGTCCGCGGCCCGGGGGCCGCTTGATCGTCGCCTGACTAGGCTGAATCGTCAGCCTCCTCATCGCGGCCTGGGGGCCGCTTGATCGTCGCCTGACTAGGTTGAATCGTCAGCCTCCTCATCGCGGCCTGGGGGCCGCTTGATTGTCGCCTGACTAGGCTGTCCGAACGTGCCGCCCTCCACCGACGCCGAACTGCTTGCCACCGCGCAAGTGGAACTGAACCGCCACGGCGAGGTGCTGCGCGAACTCGGCCGGCTGTTCGCCGACGCCGGCCACGAGTTGTATCTCGTCGGCGGCAGTGTCCGCGACGCGCTCCTTGGTCGTGCGCTGACCGATCTCGACTTCACCACCGACGCCCGCCCCGAGCAGATGCAGAAGTTGCTGCGGCCGTGGGCCGACGCGCTGTGGGACACCGGCATCGAGTTCGGCACCCTCGGCGTCGGCAAGAGCGACGAGCGCCTGGAGATCACCACCTACCGCGCCGACACCTACGACCAGGTGTCTCGCAACCCCGAAGTGCGCTTCGGCGACAACCTCGACGACGACCTGGTGCGCCGCGACTTCACCGCCAACGCGATGGCCGTGCGCATTACCGCCGACGGCCCCGCCGAATTCCACGACCCGCTGAACGGGCTCGCGGCGCTGCGCGCGAAAGTGCTCGACACCCCCGCCGAACCCGAGGTGTCCTTCGGCGACGACCCGCTGCGCATGCTGCGTGCCGCGCGCTTCGTCTCGCAGCTGGAGTTCACCGTGGCGCCGCGCGTAATCACCGCGCTGGTGGCGATGGCCCCGCAGTTGGCCCGCATCACGGCCGAGCGGGTGGCCGCCGAACTCGACAAACTGCTGCTCGGGGCCGACCCGGTCGCAGGCGTCGACCTGATGGTGCAGTCCGGCATGGGCGACGTGGTGCTGCCCGAGGTCGGCGCCATGCGCATGGCGATCGACGAACACCATCAGCACAAGGACGTCTACTGGCATTCGCTGACCGTGCTGCGCCAGGCGATCGCGCTCGAGGACGACGGACCCGATCTGGTGCTGCGCTGGGCGGCGCTTCTGCACGACATCGGCAAGCCCGCGACCCGCAAGCACGAACCCAACGGCGGTGTCAGCTTCCACCACCACGAGGTCGTCGGCGCGAAGATGGCGCGCAAGCGGCTGCGCGCGCTTAAGTACTCCAAGCAGATGATCGACGACGTATCGCAGCTGGTCTACCTGCATCTGCGATTCCACGGCTACGGCGGCGGCAAGTGGACCGATTCGGCGGTGCGTCGCTACGTGACCGACGCCGGGCCGCTGCTGTCGCGGTTACACAAGCTCGTGCGCGCCGACTGCACCACCCGCAACAAGCGCCGCGCCGCCCGGCTCCAGGCCAACTACGACGACCTCGAGAACCGGATCGCCGAACTCGCCGAGAAAGAGGATCTCGCGCGGGTGCGGCCGGACCTCAACGGCAACGAGATCATGGAGATCCTCGGCATCCCCGCCGGCCCCCAGGTCGGCCAGGCATGGCAGTACCTCAAGGAGCTGCGCCTCGACCGCGGCCCGCTGTCGCGCGAGGAGGCGGTCGAAGAACTGCTGGCGTGGTGGAACGCCAGGGGCGGACAGTAACCCGCACGGAACCGACCGGCGGGCTGGTGCGTCCGATCAGGCATGGACTACTGCCTGGGTGACGGCGACGGCTCCGCGACGATCTGGTCCGCGACGCCCGATCTGGACGTCGACGGCAACGGCGCGTTCGACGCGGTCGGGCTCGACTTCGACGGTGACGGTCTGCTCGACGACGCGATGGCCGATCTCGACGCCGACGGTGTGGCCGACCATCTGGTGCGCGACCATGCCGACGCCGCAACCTATTTCACCGACGACGGCACCGGAACGTGGGCGGTCAGCGCGGAGCGCGGCCTGCGGTGGTTCGGGCTCGACGGTGTCGAGCAGTTCGGCGGGCCGCTGGTCGACCTCGACGCCGACGGCCAGGTCGACGACCGGCTGACCGACAGCGACGGCGACGGGCAAGCCGACCGCGCGCTTGCAGGCGAGGACGCCTATGTCGACGCCGACGCCGACGGTGCATGGGACATCAAGCTGACCGATAGCGACGGCGACGGTCGGGCCGACTCGGCCACCCAGCTGTGAACCCGGCTAGCCGCGGCCGCTCCCGGGCGGGCCCGCGAACGCCTGCGCGATGCCCAACCACTCGCCGGCGTCCGCACCGTCGGCGTGCACATCGAGTCGCGACCGCGGTCGTCGCTGGGTCACCAGCATGCAGAAGTCCTCCGCCGAACCCGTTACGCGCTGGGTCGCGTCCTCGGGACCCCACGACCACGTCGAGCCGTCGGGTGCGCGCAACTCGACGCGGAACGGTTCGGCCGGCGGCCGTCGACCGTTGATCACGAACGAGAAGTCGCGGGTGCGCACGCCGATGTGGGCGATCGAGCGCAACCGCGCGGTGGGCGGCCGGTGTACACCGAGCGCATCGGCGACGTCGAGGCCGTGCGCCCAGGTCTCCATCAGCCGGGCCGTCGCCATCGACGCGGCGCTCATCGGCGGGCCGAACCACGGCAGCTTGCGTCCGTCGGCGACGGTCAGCAGTTCGTCGTGCAGCCGGGTCCGGGTGGTGCGCCAATCGGCGAGCAGTTCGGGTGGCGGCGTGGCCGCCAACTCCTCGGCCGCCGCGTCGACGAAGCCGGTCGGGTTCCTGCCCGCCTCCTCGAGGAGGTCGCCGAACGCGGCCTCGTCGGTGACCGCTGTGAGCGCGACGCGGTCGGTCCACAGCAGATGCGCGATCTGATGGGCGATCGTCCAACCCTGCGCGGGTGTGGACTCTGCCCACCGCGCAGCCGGAAGCTCGGCGACGATGGCGTCGAGGTCGTCGCTCTCGGCGCGCAGATCGGCCACCATCGGCGCGGCACCTGCCATGCCGGTCACCTTAACCCGGAGTCGTCGCCCGTCCGGCGATTGTCGCGTGCGCGGCCAAACCCGCGAGATACACGGCGACGCCGGCAAGGGCGAGCGCCGGTTGGCGTCCATCCGGCGGAATCACGCTCGCGGCCAACGCGATTGCACCGATGAACGTCATCCAGAACAGCGAGTCCTGGACGGTGAACACGTGCCCGCGCAACGCGTCGTCGACGTCGACCTGCATGACGTTGTCGGCACACAGCTTGACCACCTGACCGGCCATGCCGAGGAAGAACCCGCACGCCACCATCATCGCCAGCTGCAGCCCGGAACCGATGAGCTGGACCAGAGCCGCAAAGACCAACGAGCCGTTGGCCGTGGCGTAGCGTCCCCAGCGCCGCACCGCGACCGGCATGACGGCGGCGGCGACGAACGATCCCGCACCGGTCGACGCGACGAACAACACCGCGGTGCCCAACCCGGCGACCTCGTGAGCGTCGTTGTGCCGCACCATCACCAGCACCAACAGGCTGTTGATGCCGAACACCACCCGGTGGGCGGCCAGCCCCGTCAGCGTCGCCGCGACGGCCGGCACAGCCAACACGGTCCGGATGCCGTGCACCCAACCGAGGGCGACGGCGTAGACCACGGAGCCGTGCACCGCACGCGCGCTGTCGTCGGGACCGAGCAGGTGCGGCGGGAAGCGCCACGCCAGCCACAGCGCCAGCGCCACCGGAACGGCCGCGATCAAAATGATCGCTGCGGCACCGGCGTCGTCGGCGCCGAACAGCCACCGCGGAAGCAGCATGAAGTTCGCGCCGAGGAACGCCGCGGCCGCGCCGGTCGCGATCGCGACGGAGTTCATCGCCACCACTTGATCTCTCGGCACGACGTGTGGCAGCGCCGCCGACAACCCGGACGAGACGAAGCGGGTGAACCCGTTGACGATCAGCGCGCAGCACAGGATCGCCAGATCGCCCGCGCCCGATTCGAGCAGCTGTGCGACGGCGAGCACCAGCACCAGCCGGCCCGCATTCGCGGCGACGAGCACCAGCCGCCGATCCCAGCGGTCGAGCAGCGCCCCGGCGAACGGGCCGAGCAGCGAGTAGGGAAGGAACAACACCGCGAACGCGCCGGCGATCGCCCACGGCTCGGCGGCGCGCTGCGGATTGAACAGGATCGCGCCGGCCAACCCCGCCGAGAACAGCCCGTCGCCGAACTGGCTCACCAGCCGTAGTTCCAGCAGTCGCCGGAACTCGGGCAGGCCGCGCACCGACCGCCAGACGGCGACGGGCGCGCGGAAATCGGGCATGGGGGATCACGTTCCTCGAAAAGCGGGGGATCGGACCGCATCCACAGTACAAATATCGCGGCGGCGTCGCGCTTGTCCGCCATGACGGGGGCGGCCGGTGCCATGATGGACGCGTGGCGCAGTCAGAAGACCCGGAGGATTTCATCGCTCCTGCCGCGCCGCGTGTGCGGGCGGGAACGCTGCTGCTGGCCAACACCGACCTGCTGGAGCCGACGTTCCGGCGCAGCGTCATCTACATCGTCGAGCACAACGACGGCGGCACGCTCGGCGTGGTGCTGAACCGGGCGAGCGAGACGGCGGTCTACAACGTGTTGCCGCAGTGGGCGAAGCTGGCCGCCAAACCGAAGACGATGTTCATCGGCGGACCCGTCAAACGGGATGCGGCGCTGTGCCTGGCGACCCTGCGGGTGGGTATGGAGGCCGCCGACGCCCCCGGCCTGCGCCATGTCCAGGGCCGGATGGTGATGGTCGATCTGGACGCCGATCCCGACTCGATCGCGCCCGTGGTCGAAGGTATCCGGATCTTCGCCGGCTATTCGGGTTGGACGATCGGCCAGCTCGAGGGCGAGATCGAACGCGATGACTGGATCGTGTTGTCGGCGTTACCGTCCGACGTCCTGGTCGAACCGCGGGTCGATCTGTGGTCGCGGGTGCTGCGCAGGCAACCGCTGCCGCTGTCGCTGCTCGCGACGCATCCGATCGACGTCAGCCGCAACTAGCCGTCAGCTGCACGACAGCGTGCAGGTGGCGCACGCGCCGCCGCATCCGCCCGACGTGGCGGTGGCCGCTTCTTGCCTGGCGACCAGCTTGGCGCTCTGCCAGCATCCGGCTCCGACGGTCCCCAGCGCCCCGATCACGCACACCACCAGTGCGACGACGGCGGTGCCGGAGTCGGCGACCAGCGCCACCGCACCGCCTGCCGCGAGCATCGCGGCCGCCGCGAGTTGAGTGGGTGCCACCGAACGCAACACGGCCCGTACCGGATCGTCCGAATGCGGGCGGCGCAGCAGCCAGGCACCGATCGCGGCGGTGGCGCCGGCAGCGCACAGGCAGAGAACCGCGGCGATGAGCATGGCGCTCAGGATAACGAGAGCCGTGCCGTGGCGAGAGTTTGGGACGTCCCCCGGGCGCCAGGCTTCGCCCGGGGGACGGGCCTAACCCGGCAGGCCCGGCTGGGTTCCCAGCGCGGTCGCGCTCGGGAACTGCGGGGCGGCCGGAGCCGTCGCTGTGGACGGCGGGGTGGACACCGGCGATGCCGCGCCGGGAACGGCCGGGGGAGTGGCACCGGGGGCGGGTGCGGCGGGAGGAGCCGCACTGGGTGCCCCGGGCACGGTGACCCGGAAACCGTTGACGATCGCGTCGGTGGCCTCGGCGGCGGGAACCACCTGGTCGACGCTGGTGGTGACGGCCAGTGACACCAGGTACTTGTCCGGCCCTGCGGTCGCGATGACGTGGCGCCGCGAGGTGTTCAGCGTCATGTTGTTCTCGCGGTAGGTGCCCTCGATCAGCGCCGACGGCATACCGCCGAAGTCGGCGAGCGATGCGTCGGTGCTGCGCCAGGCGGGCAGCTTCTGGCTGTCGATGAAGCCGTGGCTGATCGCCTCTTTGGGATCGAAATCCCCGACGAGCTTGTAGACCACGACCTGGGCGTTGGAGGTGTACAGCCCGTTGCCGCCGACCCGGTCCGCGATGACGGCGAACGCGTCGGGCACGTTCGGGTCGGGGACGTGCGCCCAGCCGCGCGGCATCGGCAGCACGATGTTGAGCGCCTTGAAGTCGCGGCTGTTCTGCGGCTCGAGCTGCACGCCCTTGTCGGCGAAGAACTCGGTGAGGGTGCCCGAGGTGGCGGGCGTGATCGTCGCGACCGGCGGCGCGGGGACGGGTTGGGCGACCAGACCAGGCGATGCGGCTGCGGGCGCCCCCGCAACGGTGCCGGCAGGAGCCCCGGCGGCGGTGCCGGCCGGTACTCCTGCGGCGGCGGCCGGTGCGGGCGCTGCGACACCCGCCTGCGCCGGCGCCGCGATACCGGCCGGAGCGGTGGCGGAACTCACACCCTGCTGGGTGAGGGCCTGTGCATTCGGCGCGACGGTGACGGTCTGCGTGACCGTGGCGGGCGCGGGCTGCGGCGGTTGCGGAGCGAGAGGTTCGGCCGATGCGGTCGTGCCCGCGAAGCCGAGGACGCCGGCGGTGGCGGCGGCCACACCTGCGGCCAGAATCCGCCAGCGAGGGGCGATCTCGATCATCTGCGTCGGTCCTTCCGAACAGCACGGGGAGGGTCAGGCGCTGACTGTATCCACCGGCGAACCACGGCCACCACCGTCGGAATCGACCTGCAACCGTGTTCTGACTTCCCCGCAATGGAACCGAGACCGACCCGTGGCCGAAGAACCGCGGATAGGCGTGCTTATACCCTGTTCACGTGACAGAAGCGCCGACCACAGACACCCCGCAGCACCGTTACACCGCGGAGCTGGCCGGGCAGATCGAGCGCACCTGGCAGCAGCGGTGGGCCGACGCGGGGACCTTCAACGTGCCGAACCCTGTGGGGTCGCTGGCGCCGACCGACGGTTCGCCGGTGCCCGCCGACAAGATGTTCGTCCAGGACATGTTCCCGTACCCCTCGGGCGAGGGCCTGCACGTCGGGCACCCGCTGGGTTACATCGCTACCGACGTCTACGCCAGGTACTTCCGGATGACCGGGCGCAACGTGTTGCACGCCTTGGGATTTGACGCGTTCGGGCTGCCCGCGGAACAGTACGCCATCCAGACCGGGACGCATCCGCGCATCCGGACAGAGGCCAACATCGTCAACTTCAAGCGTCAGCTGGGGCGGCTGGGCTTCGGGCACGACCCTCGACGCAGCTTCGCCACCACCGACGTCGATTACTACAAGTGGACGCAGTGGATCTTTCTGCAGATCTACAACGCGTGGTTCGACCGGGACGCGCAGAAGGCCCGGCCGATCGCGGAGTTGATCGAGCAGTTCGAAGCCGGGACCCGAGCACTCGACGACGGCCGGGCCTGGTCGGAGCTCTCGACGTCCGAGCGCGCCGACGTCATCGACACCTACCGGTTGGTCTACCGGGCCGACTCGCTGGTGAACTGGTGCCCGGGGCTGGGCACAGTGCTGGCCAACGAGGAGGTCACCTCCGACGGCCGCAGCGAACGAGGCAATTTCCCGGTGTTCCGGAAACGGTTGCGGCAGTGGATGATGCGCATCACCGAATACTCCGACCGCCTGCTCGACGATCTCGAACTGCTGGACTGGCCGGAGAAGGTCAAGACCATGCAGCGCAACTGGATCGGCCGCTCGACCGGCGCGGCGGTCCTGTTCGACACCGACGCCGGCGACATCGAGGTGTTCACCACCCGGCCGGACACGCTGTTCGGCGCGACGTACATGGTGCTGGCGCCCGAGCACGAACTCGTCGACAGGCTGGTGGCCGATGCGTGGCCCGCCGATGTCGACGAGCGCTGGACGTACGGCGCGGCGACGCCGGCCGAGGCAGTGGCCGCCTACCGCTCGGCGATCGCGGCGAAGTCGGACCTGGAGCGCCAGGAGAACAAGACCAAGACCGGCGTGTTCGTCGGCGCGTACGCGACGAATCCCGCGAACGGACAACGGGTCCCGGTGTTCATTGCCGACTATGTGCTGCTTGGGTACGGCACCGGGGCCATCATGGCGGTGCCAGGACACGACCAGCGTGACTGGGAGTTCGCCAACGAGTTCGGCCTGCCCATCGTGGAAGTAGTTGCCGGCGGCGACATCTCGGAAGCCGCGTACACCGGCGACGGCGAGATCGTGAACTCCGACTACCTCAACGGGTTGAGCATCGCGTCGGCCAAGGAGGCGATCACGACGCGCCTGGCCGAAGCGGGCCGCGCCCAGCCGCGCGTCGAGTACAAGCTGCGGGACTGGCTTTTCGCGCGGCAACGGTATTGGGGCGAACCGTTCCCCATCGTCTATGACGCCGATGGCCGCGCGCATCCGCTGCCGGAGTCCGCGCTGCCGGTCGAGCTGCCCGACGTTCCCGACTACTCGCCGGTGCTGTTCGACCCCGACGACGCCGACAGTGAACCGTCACCGCCGCTGGGCAAGGCCACGTCATGGGTGAACGTCGAGCTGGACCTCGGCGACGGGCTCAAGCCCTACACCCGCGACACCAACGTCATGCCGCAGTGGGCCGCGAGCTCGTGGTACGAGCTGCGCTACACCGACCCGCACAACCCGAACGAGATGTGCGCCAAGGAGAACGAGGCCTATTGGATGGGGCCGCGTCCGGACGAACACGGCGCGCAGGACCCCGGCGGTGTCGACCTCTACGTCGGCGGCGTCGAACACGCGGTGTTGCACCTGCTGTACTGCCGGTTCTGGCACAAGGTGCTGCACGACCTCGGGCACGTCACCTCACTCGAGCCGTACCGCAGGCTGGTGAACCAGGGCTACATCCAGGCGTTCGCGTACACCGACTCGCGCGGCGCGTACGTCCCCGCCGCGGAAGTCGTTGAGCGCGAGGGGAAGTTCTACTGGGACGGTCCCGACGGTGAGATCGAGGTGTTCCAGGAGTTCGGAAAGATCGGCAAGAGCCTGAAGAACTCCGTGTCGCCGGACGAGATCTGCGACAACTACGGCGCCGACACCCTGCGGGTGTACGAGATGTCGATGGGCCCGCTGGAGGCGTCGCGGCCGTGGGCCACCAAGGACGTCGTCGGCGCACACCGGTTCCTGCAGCGGGTATGGCGGCTGGTGGTCGACGAGGAGACCGGCGACACTCGCGTCGTCGAACACGAGGCCATCGACGACCAGACGCTGAAGTTGTTGCACCGCACCATCGCCGGCGTGTCCGACGATTACACGAACCTGCGCAACAACACCGCGGCGGCTAAACTCATCGAGTACACGAACCACCTGACCAAACAGGGCGTGACCGCGCGTGCGGCGTTGGAGCCGCTGGTGTTGATGGTCGCGCCGCTCGCCCCGCATCTGGCGGAGGAGCTGTGGCGACGACTGGGCCACGACCAGCCGCTGGCGCACGGACCGTTCCCCGTGGCCGACCCGCAGTACCTCGTCGAGGACACCGTCGAATACCCCGTGCAGGTGAACGGGAAGGTGCGCGGACGGGTGACGGTCGCGGCGGACGCGGACGCCGACACGCTCGAAGCGGCCGCGTTGGCCGACGAGAAGGTGCAGGCGTTCATCAACGGTGCGACACCGAAGAAGGTCATCGTGGTGGCGGGCCGCCTGGTCAACATCGTCGTGTGACTTGTGATTTCGGTGCGCTACCCGTCGCTGAGCGATCGATTGCGCACCCAAATCGCTCGGCGGGGAACCGGTACGAGTCTCGCGTGCGTCCAACATGCGTGCTTCCGGAGTATTTGCGCGTCCAGGACGGTGTCGTGACGTCCGCTCAGGCTAGACAGGCGGGTCTCAGCGATCAGTCGGTACAGCGCCGGGTGCGGGCCGGCCAATGG
The DNA here is from genome assembly GCF_001666865.1 of Mycobacterium sp. E136. Taxonomy (NCBI): domain Bacteria; kingdom Bacillati; phylum Actinomycetota; class Actinomycetes; order Mycobacteriales; family Mycobacteriaceae; genus Mycobacterium; species Mycobacterium sp. E136. The sequence goes on along the minus strand of NZ_LZJE01000212.1, from coordinate 14,185 downwards.
AGGCGGTGCGCGAAAGGTGTGTACTTCGCGGACAACCGCGAGTTCACCGATGCTGCGCGGGTGCGCGCGGGAGTCTGGGGCTACGGCGAGAATGCGGTCGCCAGTGGCCTTACCGCGGCGTGGTGGCACGGGCTGACGCACTTCGCGCCGGACATCGTCGAGGTCACCATGGGGCGGACCGCCACCGGGCGCTGCCACAGCGGTACTCGGCTACGGCGGCGCAACCTCGACCCGAGAGATGTCGTCGAAGTGCGTCGCCTGCGCGCCACTGCGAAGCCGTTGACGGTGCTCGAAGCGGCGACGCAGCGCCGGGACGGGGCCAAGCTGATGGACAGTGCTCTGCAGCGACACGTTGACCTGCGCGCTCTGTGGCGTACTCAACTTCGGAACAAGGGTCGCTACGGATCACCTGCCGCGCGAATCCTGTTGCAAGCAGCCGCCGATGACGCGCGCTCCGCCGCCGAACGGCTGCTCATCAAACTATTGCGGGAGGCGGGGATTACTGGATGGAAGGCGAACTTTCCCCTCGGCGGCTATAAGGTCGACGTGGCTTTCCCGGGCGCCAAGATCGCGCTGGAGACCGACGGCTGGGCCTTTCACTCAGACGCCGACGCCTTCCAGATCGACCGAAAGCGGCAGAATGCGATAGCGCTGCTCGGCTGGCAGGTGCTGCGCTTCACTTGGCTGGACCTGACCGTCTATCCCGAGCGAGTGATCACCACGATCTGCGAGGCATTTCGGTGCGCTACGAGTCGCTGAGCGATCGGTAGTGCACCGAAATCGCTACTTGCGGGGGCGGACGACGACCTCGTGCACGTGAGCGTCCTGCGGTGTGTGCACCGCATCGGCGATGACCTTCGCCACGCTCTCCGGGCTCAGGAACCGCGACGGGTCGTACTCGCCGCCTTCGTAGGCGACCAGCCCCTCCTGCATCTCGGTGGCGATCCGCCCCGGATGCACGGACGTCACCCGCAGCGACGCTTCGTCGTTGCGCAGCGAGTCGGCGAACGACCGCAGCGCGAACTTGCTCGCCGAATACGACGCCAGCCCCGGCGAGGCGTTGATACCCGACCCCGAGTTAACGAACAGCACGTGTCCGCGCGGAGCCCGCAACGCAGGCAGCAGCGCGAGCGTAAGCGCCACCGCCCCAATGACATTGACGTCCATGGTGGTGCGCCATTCGTCGACGGTCGACTCGGCGACCCGCCCCGGAAAGGCCACACCCGCGTTGTGGATCAACACATCCAGCTCGACGATCGGCTCGACCGCGGCCTCGATGCCCGACACATCGGACAGGTCGATCGGCCACGTCGTCGCGCCGAACTCGGCGGCCACCTCGTCGAGCGCGGCCGACGGTCGCCCCGCCAGGAACAACGTGTGACTGTCGGCGAGCGCACGCGCAATCGCCGTACCGAGCCCTCGCGAGGCGCCCGTGATCATCGCGGTCGGCATGTCGAAACCCTACCGACCTGCGTATCGCGGCGAACCGTCGCATCATGGACACGATGCCCATCGACCACAGCTTCGCCCCGACCCAGCTCGCGGCCCGCGCCGCATATCTGCTGCGGGGCAATGACCTGGGCACAATGACCACCGCCGCCCCGCTGCTGTACCCGCACATGTGGAGCTGGGACGCGGCGTTCGTGGCGATCGGGTTGGCCCCGCTGAGCGTCGAGCGCTCCGTCGTCGAACTCGACACGCTGCTCTCGGCGCAGTGGACCAACGGGATGATCCCGCACATCGTGTTCGCCAACGGTGTCGACGGCTACTTCCCCGGCCCGGCGCGCTGGGCGACGTCCGCGCTCGCCGCGCACGCACCGCGCAACCGCCACACCTCCGGCATCACCCAGCCGCCGGTGCACGCGATCGCCGTGCAGCGCATCCTCGATCACGCCCGTACCCGCGGCCGGTCCACCCGCGCAGTCGCCGAGGCGTTCCTCGACCGGCGCTGGTCCGACCTGGTCCGCTGGCACCGCTGGCTCGCCGAGGCCCGCGACCCCAAGGAGCGCGGCCGGGTCACGCTGTATCACGGCTGGGAGTCCGGCATGGACAACTCGCCGCGTTGGGACAGCGCCTACGCCAACGTGATTCCGGGCAATGTCCCTGAATACCAGCGCGAGGACAACACGATCGTCACCGACGCCACCCAACGCCCCTCCGACCTCGAGTACGACCGTTACCTGTGGTTGCTCGAGGAGATGAAGTCGGCGCGATACGACGACGAATTGCTGCCCAAGGTCATGAGTTTCGCGGTCGAGGACGTATTCGTATCGGCGATCCTCGCGGTGGCCTGCGACGTGCTGGCCGAGATCGGCGAAGACTACGGCCGACCGCGCGCCGACGTCCGCGACCTCTACGCATGGGGTAAGCGGTTCCGCGAGGGAGTCATCGATGCCACCGACGGGAGATCAGGCGCCGCAAGAGATTTCGATCTCAGGACCGGCAAGTGGGTGGCCACCGAGACGGTCGCGCAGTTCGCCCCGCTGCTGTGCGGCGGGCTGCCGCACGACAGGGAACGCGCCCTGGTAAAACTTCTCGAGGGCCCGCGGTTCTGCGCGCACCCGGACCTGAAGTACGCCAGCATCCCGTCGACGTCACCGGTGTCGCGGGACTTCCGGCCGCGCGAGTACTGGCGCGGACCGGTCTGGCCGGTGATGACGTGGCTGTTCTCCTGGTGCTTCGCGCGCCGCGGCTGGGCCGAACGCGCCCGGCTGCTGCGCCAGGAAGGTCTGCGCCAGGTCAGCGACGGCACCTTCGCCGAGTACTACGAACCGTTCACCGGCGAGCCGCTGGGCAGCATGCAGCAGTCGTGGACCGCGGCCGCGGTTTTGGACTGGCTGGGGTGAAGCCGCTACTCGGCCAACCGCTCGAGCGGGTCGATGGCCCTGGTCAGCGTCTCAAGATCTTCCGGGCTCAACTTGGCCAACAGGCTGGCCAGATGCGCGCGCCGCACCTCGAGCGCATCCTGGTGTTGGGCGCGTCCCTCCGGAGTGATATCGACGAGCACCGCACGCAGGTCAGAGGGGTCCCGGGAGCGTTTGACGAGGCCCAGCTTCTCCAGCCGGCGGATCGCGACGGTCGTCGTGGGCGTGCGCACGCGTTCGTGGGCGGCCAGATCCGTCATCCGCATCGGGCCCTGCTCGAGGAGGGTCAGCAGGATCGACAGCTGGGCCAGCGTGAGGTCACCGGCGTCATTGCGGCTGGTGTCGCTGCGCCGCAGGACGGAGAAAACCCGCGAGAGAACCCGCTGCAGCTCTCCTGACAGCTCCGCGACCTGCGGTTCGACGACTTCCGCCATAATTTCGGCAGTCTAACCTGTCATGCGGTGCCAGGATGCGTGACGGACGCGTTAGTTGAAAACCGCCGGATCAGAGCACCTGCGACAGGAAGCGCTGCAGTCGTTCGGTCTCGGCCGCCTCGAAGACCTTCTCCGGCGGACCGGCCTCGACCACCTTGCCGTAGTCCATGAACACCACCGCGTCCGACGTCGACCGGGCGAAGCCCATCTCGTGGGTAACCACGACCATCGTCATCCCGTCGGCCCCGAGGTCGGCGATCAGAGCGAGGATGCCCTTGACCAACTCGGGGTCCAGCGCCGACGTCGCCTCATCGAAGAACATCACCTGCGGTGCCATCGCCAACGCTCGCGCGATCGCCACCCGCTGCTGCTGACCCCCGGACAGCGTCGTCGGCCGCACGTCGGCCTTGTTGCGCAGGCCGACGCGGTCCAGTTGCGCCAGCCCCAGCTCGCGGGCCTCGTCGGCGTTGAGCCGCTTGAGCTTGCGTGGCGCGAGCGTCACGTTGTCCAGCACGCTGCGGTGCGGGAACAGGTTGAAACTCTGGAAGACCATCCCGATGCGCTGGCGCAATTGGTCGGGATTGTCGCCGAGCACCGAACGACCGTCGAGCAGGATGTCGCCGCGACCGGGTTCGTAGAGCCGGTTCAGCGTGCGCAACAGCGTGGACTTCCCCGACCCCGACGGCCCGATCACCGCCGTCGTGGTGCCCGCGGGCACGTCGATGTCCACTCCCTGCAACACGGCGTTCGGGCCGAACGCGAGATGAATATCGTTGGCGCTCAGCGACACCGGATCGAAACTCGTCGCGCTCATCAGATCATCTCCTGGGACGCGGCCACGGGAAGCGGGTCCTCCTCGGAGGGCTTTCGCCCGCGGCGCAACCGGTTGTCGATGTAGTTGACCAGATGCGTCAGCGGCACCGTCAACAGAAGGTAGAACAAGCCCGCGGCCACCAGCGGTGACAGGTTGCCGGTCTGGGCGTTGAGGTCGCGCCCCACCTGGAACAGCTCACGCTGGTTGGCCACCAGACCCAGGAAGTACACCAGCGACGAGGCCTTCAGCAGCGAGATGAACTGGTTCATCAGCGCCGGCAGCACCCGCCGCACACCCTGCGGCACCACCACCAGCCGCATCGACGAGGTGTACGAGAAGCCCAGTGCGCGTGAGGCTTCCAGCTGACCCGGTTCGACGCTCTGGATGCCGGACCGGAAGATCTCACCGACGTACGCCGCGGCCATCAACCCGAGCGCCGCAATGCCCAGCGGGTAGGGGTTGTTTCCGGTCAGCCCACCCACGACCGGGCCCACCCCGAGGCCGATCAGGAGGATGATGACCACCTCGGGCAGGCCGCGGAAGATATCGGTGTACACGCGTGCGGGCCAGCGCAGCCAGCGGTGCCGGGAGATCCCCGCGACCGCCAGCAGCATTCCCAGCACCAGTCCGATGACGGCGGCGCTGACGGTCAGGATCAGGGTGTTCGGCAGGCCGGTCTTGAGCAGATCCGGAATGGCCTGGCGGTACAGGTCCCAGTTGAGGAACGCGTCCTTCAGTTGCGACAGCGCTGATTTCGGTGCTGCGGGTCCGGACGGTGCCTGTTGATTCTCGGCGGCGATCGCGTTGAAGTCCGGCAGCTGCGGCGGGGGAGCGGCCTTCGAGCCCGGCTTCCATCCCGGCGGCAGCGCGCGGGGTACCCACTCCGAGTACAGCCGCGCCCAGGTGCCGTCTGCGATCACCGCGTCCAGCCCGGAGTTCAACGCGTCGATCAGCGGCCGGTTCTCCTTGGCCACCGCCCATGCGACGAAATTGTCCAAGCTGAAGGTGTTTTCGATGATCTCGGCCGGATCGCCGGGCTGCACGGTGCCCGACGCCTGTTGCGACGGTGCCACCCACGCGTCGATCTGCCGCGTTTTCAGGCTCGCGTAGACGGTGTTGTAATCGGGGTACTTGACCGGCTGCAGACCTAAGGTGTCGATGACGTAGGACTCCTGCACGGTGCCCTGCACCACGCCGATGCGCTGTACCGGGCCCAGCTTGTCGAAGCCGGTGATCGGCGATCCGGTGGGCACGACGAGCGAAAAGTAGCCGAAGTCATAGCCGTTGGTGAAACCGACCGTGCGCCGACGAGGCTCGGTGGTGGTGATCGACGAAGACCCCACGTCGAAGCGTCGCGCCGCGACCTGGGCGAGCAGGCCGGAGAATTCGGTGCCGACGAAGTTGATCCGCAGGCCCAGTTTGTCGGCGACGGCGCGCAGCACCTCGTTGTCGAAGCCGGTGAACTGCCCGGCGGAGTCGATGCAGATGCTCGGCGGCGCATCCGACAGGGTGCCGACGGTCAGGGTGCCGGGCTGGATCAACCCCAGTGCGTCGACGTTGATCGCAGACAGAGGTTCGACGCCCGGGGTGGTGTAGCGGTCTTGCTCGGTGCCGGTCGCAGCTGCGGCAAGATTGGTCGGCAGCGCGCTGGCGCTTTCGACACCGGGTGGTGCGCACTGGTCGACATTGGCGTGCGCGGGTCCGGCCAGGCTGACGCCGATCATCAGCACCGCCACGAGCGCAACGGCGGAGGTTCTGCAGAGCCGCATGAACGGGGTCATCTGTGCAACGTAACCGGCAATGGCGCGGTCACGCCGACTTGGGCTCGGTCAGAACGCCACCGATGAGGCGCCCGCGCCGCGCAGCACTCCCCGTCGCACCAGCTCGTTGACCATGATGCGGCCCATCGTCTCGCTGCGGGACACACACGCGGTGCGTGCGGCCTCTTCGTCGCCGCGGCCGATCGCGGCGGTCTCGTCCTCGTAGTACGGCAGCATCTCGTCGTGGTCGCTGAGGTACTGAACCCAGAACGCCCGAGGTGTGAACGCCTGCACCGACCGGATCAGCGCCGTCAGCCGCGGGCCCGCGTACTCGTCGGTGATCACGGTGCGGTACTGCCAGGCCGCGTCATAGAAGGCGCGTGAGTCACGGGTGCTGCGCAAGGTGTCGGTCAACGCGCCCAGTCGGCCCACGGCGCGGTGCTCCGGATCGGCGGCGGCGCGCGCGGACGCAATGCCGGTCAGGAAGCCGTGCAGTTCGTGGTGTTCGCGCACGAAGGCTTCGTCAAAGCGTTCGACGAAGGCGCCACGGTGGTACCGGGTGGACAAGATGCCGTCGTGTTCCATCTGCACGACGGCCTCTTGAATCGGCACGCGTGACAACCCGAGTTCCTGCGCGATCTCGTTGCGGTCGATTCGATCGCCCGACCGCAGTTTGCCGGTCAGGACCAGGTTCACGACGTGCGCGACCACAAGGTCTTTTTCCTTGACCCCATACTTCTTGGGCATGGCGGCGACAGTCTCTCACTAACCACGCCCCGCCGGGAGGGGTTACGCCGCTTCAGCCGCCTTCATTTCGGCGGCGGTCGCGCCACCGCACCAACGCCTCGGCTTCGGACAGGTCGTAGTCGGGTCCGTTGACACCGACGGTCAGCATGGTGACCCCGAGTGAGGCCAGTGCATCGGCCTCGGCGATCAGCGCCTCGGCCGTCTTGCCCGAAACGCCGGCGGAGCGTTCGATGGCCTGCGGGTCGCGACCCACGTCGGCGCAGTGTCCGGCCAAAACCTCGGCCTTGCGCGGATATTCGCTGCTGTCGGAAAAGCTGTGCCAGATGTCGCCGTACTCCGCGACCAGGCGCAGGGTCTTCTTCTCGCCGCCGCCGCCGATCAGGACGGGGATGTCGCGGGTGGGTTGCGGATTGAGCTTGGCAAACCGCGACGTGATGCGGGGCATGGCCGCGGCCAGGTCATCGAGCCGGCTGCCGGCGGTGCCGAACTCGTAACCGTACTCGTCGTAATCCTTCTGCTTCCAACCCGAACCGATGCCCAGGATCAGGCGGCCGTCGCTGATGTGGTCGACGGTGCGCGCCATGTCGGCCAGCAGTTCGGGATTGCGGTACGAGTTGCAGGTCACCAGCGCGCCGATCTCGATGCGCGACGTCTGCTCGGCCCAGGCGCCGAGCATGGTCCAGCATTCGTAGTGGGCGCCGTCGGGGTCGCCGTACAGCGGGAAGAAGTGGTCCCAGTTGAAGGCGACGTCGACGCCGAGGTCTTCACACCGTCGGACCGCGTCGCGGATATGGCTGTATTTCGGGGAATGTTGCGGCTGCAGCTGCACGCCGATGCGGATTGGGTAGCTCACGACGTATCTGTAACCCAGATCACGCCGGGATATTCCCGTTCGCCAAACGTCGGGCGGATTCGCCTACTCCGCGAGCACCGACCGCAGGATCTCGATCAACTTGCGCGGCTGATCGCTCTGCACCGAGTGTCCGGAGTCCTCGACGATCTGCACATCTTTGAATCCCGGTGCGCGACGGGCGAACTCGGCCGCGTCGTCGTCGTTGACGAAGAACGAGTTGGCGCCGCGCACCAACGTCGTCGTCACCTCCAGCCGGGGGACGTCGTCCCACAGCCCCTCGAACCCCTCACCCTTGCGCATCTCGTCGTACCGCCAGGTCCACGTGCCGTCCTCGAGCCGGCGGGCGTTGTGGAACACCCCGCGCCGCAACGACTCCCGGTCACGGTGCGGCGCCGCGGCGACCGTCTTCTGCAGCATCGCGTCGAACGAGGGGAAGATGCGATCGCCCTGCACCAGGGCGACGGTGCCCTTCTGGGCGTCGGTCATCTCGGTGTGCCGCTCGGGCGCCGACGGCGTCACGTCGACGAGCACCAGGCGGCGCACCAGATCCGGCGACTCCACGGCCAGGCGCAACGCGGTCAGCCCGCCCAACGACATCCCGACGACGAGATCGGCCTGCGGAGCCAGTGAACGTACGACGGGTTCGATCGCGACGGCATTGCTCTTCGGCCCGTAGTCGCCGTCCTCCCGCCAGGCCGAACGGCCGTGTCCGGGCAGATCGACGGCGAGCGCCGGCTCACCGAGGCCGACGATAACGGTGTCCCAGGTGTGTGCGTTCTGACCGCCGCCGTGCAGGAACACCACCCGCGGCGACGCCTCGCCGAACTTGAGCGCGCTGATGGATCCGGAGTCGATGCGTTGGGCGCGCGGCACCGTCTCGATACCGGCCTGCCGCGCGTTCTCCTCGAGGAAGATGAACTCGTCGAGCGCTGCCAGTTCGTCGTCTGCGGATATCTCGCTCACGGGAAAAACCCTACAAAACGCGAAATGTGGAGCCCCAGCGGCGGGACTCCACAATTCGCGGTTAGAGAGTTAGCCCTCGATGAAGGTCTCGAGCTGCGCCCGGGCGATGTCGTCCGGAAGCTGCTTGGGCGGGCTCTTCATCAGATACGCCGAGGCCGCCTCGACCGGGCCGCCGATGCCGCGGTCCTTGGCGATCTTCGCCGCGCGCACGGCGTCGATGATGACGCCGGCCGAGTTCGGCGAATCCCACACCTCGAGCTTGTACTCCAGGTTCAACGGCACGTCGCCGAACGCACGGCCCTCGAGCCGGACGTAGGCCCACTTGCGGTCGTCGAGCCAGCCGACGTGATCGGACGGGCCGATGTGGACGTCCTTGGTCTTGAACTCGCGCTGCAGGTTGCTCGTCACGGCCTGGGTCTTGGAGATCTTCTTCGACTCCAGCCGCTCACGCTCGAGCATGTTGAGGAAGTCCATGTTGCCGCCGACGTTGAGCTGCATGGTGCGATCGAGTTGCACGCCGCGGTCCTCGAACAGCTTGGCCATCACGCGGTGCGTGATCGTCGCGCCGATCTGGCTCTTGATGTCGTCGCCGACGATCGGAACCCCGGCGTCGGTGAACTTCTTCGCCCACTCCGGGTCGGATGCGATGAACACCGGCAGCGCGTTCACGAACGCCACCCCGGCGTCGATCGCGCACTGGGCGTAGAACTTGTCGGCCTCCTCCGAGCCCACCGGGAGGTAGGACACCAGGACGTCGACCTCGGCCTCCTTGAGGGCCTTGACGACGTCGACCGGATCGGAGTCGGAGACCTCGATGGTGTCGGCGTAGTACTTGCCGATCCCGTCGAGCGTCGGGCCGCGCTGCACGGTGACGTTCAGCGGCGGCACATCGGCGATCTTGATGGTGTTGTTCTCCGACGCGAAGATCGCCTCGGACAGGTCGAAGCCGACCTTCTTGGCGTCGACGTCGAAGGCGGCGACGAACTTGACGTCGCGCACGTGGTACGGGCCGAGGCGCACATGCATCAGGCCGGGCACGGTCGCCGTCTCGTCGGCATCGTGGTAGTACTGAACGCCCTGTACGAGCGACGATGCGCAGTTGCCCACGCCGACAATCGCGACCCGCACCTCTCCGTTGGATGACATGACGACTCTTCCCTTCGTAATCCCTGTCGTACTTGGTTCGGTTCTGCCTAGGGCTGCACTGTGTTGTCTGAGCGCCCTTGGCTCAGACGCTCCGCCGCTATCAACTCGTTGAGCCATTTCACTTCGCGCTCGCTCGACTCCAACCCGAGCTGATGGAGCTGCCGGGTGTAGCGGTCGATCGAGCTGCTAGCCCGCGCGACGGCTTCACGCAGACCCTCGCGGCGTTCCTCCACCTGACGACGACGCCCCTCCAAGATCCGCATCCGGGCCTCGGCCGGGGTGCGGTTGAAGAAGGCGAGATGGACACCAAATCCGTCGTCGGAGAAGTTCTGTGGGCCCGTGTCGGCCACCAGCTCGGAGAAGCGCTGCTTGCCCTTCTCGGTCAGCTGGTAGACGCGCCTGGCCCGACGCATCTTCGGGGTGCCGTCCGGCGCCGCGTCCTCGACGATCAGGCCGTCGTTCTGCATGCGCCGCAAGGCCGGATACAGCGATCCGTACGAAAATGCGCGGAAGGCGCCGAGCAACCCCGTCAATCGCTTGCGAAGTTCGTAGCCGTGCATCGGCGATTCCAGCAGGAGTCCCAGGATGGCGAGTTCCAGCACCGTGGGCACCCCCTCCAAAATCGCAGATCGTCCGTTACGGCGGTCCGACACCTCGCACCATAGTATCGCGCCGATATATTCGGCGCGAACTTCGGGTGACCGTCGGGCGAACGCCAGGGCGTCAGCCGGGGTAGTGGATCTGCTTGACCCGGCCGTCGCCGGCAAGCTCGATGTAGCCGCTGCCGTAGTCGCTGGAGACGTAAATGTCGACCGCCACGGCCGCGGGCGTTGTGGGGTCGGTGCTCGGATCGATGGTCAGGTAGGTGCTGGTGACATCGTCGGGTTTGATGCCGAGCGTCTCGGGCGCCCCGCGCAGCACGCCCACGACGGCCTTGGCGTCGAACTTGCTCAGGTCGACCTCGACGGCGTCGCTGGTCTTGGAGCTCGACGAGGGATCGTCCCAGCCGCCGCGGTAGGTGTAGTTCAGCTCGCGGCGCTCCTCGGTGGGATCGGGCCGGGTCAGCGACGCGTAGTCCGGGTAAACGGTCAGGCGGTAGCCGTTGGTGTCGCCGAACCGCTGCTTCATCTGCTCGATGAGGCCCGTCAGCCCGCCGAGTGAGTGCAACTGCTTGGGCGGCGTGAGCACCACGGGCGTGATGCCGTCGGATTTGGCGCCCGGATCGGAGGTGAAGTTCAGCGGCGACGGGGTGTTGCCGTACAGACCCCAGCCGATCGCGATGCCGAACACCACCAGGACTCCGGCCACCGCGAGGCGCAGCCCCCAGCCGTTGCCCGCCATCGGCAGTGATCGCGGCTTCTTCAGCGTGGGCAACTGGACCGGGGCGTTGTCGGTCTGGAGGTCGGCCACCAGCGCCTGCAACTCCCCGAGCGTGGTGGCGGTGGTCGCCGCCTTGACGCGTTCACCGTGCTCGGTCATCGACAGCTGGCCTTCGCTCAGCGCGCTGTCGAGAATTTGGCAGGTGTCGTTGCGGTCGCTGTCCTTCGCCCGCGTCCCCGATGTTTGCCGTGTCGCCACGTCGATGATCGTAGAAGTATTGATCAGCGAGCACTCAGCGGATGAGACCCTGCGAAGTCATCACGGCCAGTAGCGATCCATCACGGCCGCGCAGCGAGCCGTACGCCGATACACCTCCGCTGGCGACCGAGCCGCGGGCCTCGAGCAGCCGCCACGAGGTGGACGGCACCAGGTGCGCGCCGGGCTGCCAGACCAGGCTGAGGTCGAGGCTCAGCAGCCATGCGTCGACGAATCCGCTGACCTTGCCCGGTGCGTCGAAGAGGTGGGCGTCGGCGTGCAGGACGTCGGCGATCTGCGGGTGGGGCAGTGGGTCCGCGGCGGTGTCGCCGTCGTCGGCGCTCACCCACAACGCGACCTCCGGGCGGCGGTCGGCGAAGCGGGTGAGGTCGGCCGGATAGTCCACGCCACGGCGGTGGGCGAACCGCAGCGACGGGTACTCCTCGCCGATCCAGTCCAGCGCGGGCGCCTCGTCGGGCGTCGGCAGTGGGTTCGTGTAGCGCTCGAACGGGACGGGTGCATCGACCGACGGCGGTCCCAACCAGCCGTCCGCGAACCAGCTGCTCGCAATGAGGATCGTGCGTTCGCGCTGGCGGATGGTTGCCTCGACGGCCGCGGCGGTGCGGCCGCCGCGGATGCTGCGGACCTCGAGCTCAAGCGGCCCGGGTGCACCGGCGTCGACGAATGTCACCGACAGCGACGCCGCCGCCGGCCGGCCGCTGTGCGCGAACATCGCCGCGAGCGCGAGCGCAGAGGTGTACCCGCCGAAGGCCCGGCCATCGAAGCACCATCGTTCGGGAAGCTCGCGGGTGAATCGGCTCGAGCCTTCACCGTCCGGCCCTCCGTCGAGGGCGAAGTCGCGCCCGTCCAGCATCGGAGTCTCCTGAGGTTTGCGTAGGGCCGATCGCCACTGCCGTCGGTCCAGATCAAACACCTTAGAGAGGGGCGTGACCGTGCCGTCGCGCTCCGGTAGTCGCATCGCCGACGTACTCTGGTCTTCGTGCGATTGCAGCGACAGGTGGTGGACTACGCACTTCGGCGGCGGTCCCTGCTGGCCGAGGTCTATTCGGGACGCACCGGTGTCTCGGAGGTCTGCGACGCCAATCCGTACCTGCTGCGCGCCGCCAAATTCCACGGCAAACCCAGTTCGGTTACGTGCCCGATCTGCCGCAAGGAACAGCTCACCTTGGTGTCGTGGGTATTCGGTGACCATCTTGGCCCGGTATCGGGTTCCGCGCGAACGGCCGAGGAGTTGGTTCTGCTGGCGTCCCGATACGACGAGTTCTCAGTACACGTGGTGGAGGTATGCCGCACCTGCAGCTGGAATCATCTGGTGAAGTCATACGTGCTCGGCGCGGTCCCACCCCCCAAGGGATCACCCGGCACTCGGACCGCGCGCTCCCGTGCGCGCACGGCCAGTGAATAGCGAAGGGCGCCACGACCGGTCAGTCAACGATGTCCGATCCGGACACGGGGCTGATGGCGTGAGCGCGCCGAAACCCAAGCAATCCCAGGGCGGGGACGCGCACCGCCCGGCTCCCGACGCGCCGCAGCGCCGCCCGCAGCCGGATTCGCGGACCCGCCCGCTTCCGCCCGACGATCGGCACACCTCGATCCTGCCGCCGGTGCGCGAGGCCCGGCCGCCACACCTGCGCGACCCCGTCGACGTCGTCAAGGCGGCGTTGGACGGCACGCCGGCACGCAAACCACCGTCGCCCCCGCCACCGCCGCCCCGACCACCCGGCGGCGGCGGACCGCCGAGCGGTCCGTCGGGACCACGGCGCGGGCTGCCCGACCAGATCAACTGGAAGTGGGTACGACGCGGCGGCCTCATCGCGGCCGCGGTGTTCATCGTGCTGCCGATCATCACGTTCGCGATGGCGTACATGATCGTCGACGTCCCCAAACCCGGAGACATCCGCACCAACCAGGTGTCGACGATCTTGGCCAGCGACGGCAGTGAGTTGGCGAAAATCGTTCCGCCCGAGGGCAATCGCGTCGACGTCAACATCGACCAGATTCCGGTGCAGGTGCGCAACGCGGTGATGGCCGCAGAAGACCGCGACTTCTACTCGAACCCGGGCTTCTCGTTCACCGGTTTCGCACGCGCCATCAAGAACAACCTGTTCGGCGGCGACCTCCAGGGTGGCTCGACGATCACCCAGCAGTACGTCAAGAACGCGCTCGTCGGTTCGGAGCGCTCGGGCGTCGGCGGCCTGATCCGAAAAGCCAAGGAGCTGGTCATCTCGACGAAGATGTCCGGCGAATGGTCCAAAGACCAAGTGATGCAGTCGTATCTGAACATCATCTATTTCGGTCGCGGGTCGTACGGCGTCGCCGCGGCGTCGAAGGCCTACTTCAACAAGCCGGTCGAAGACCTCACCGTCGCCGAGGGTGCGCTTCTGGCCGCGCTGATCCAGCGGCCGTCCGGGCTGGACCCGGCGGTCAACCTCGAAGGCGCCACCGCACGGTGGAACTGGGTGCTCGACGGCATGGTCGAGATCGGCGCCTTGTCGCCGCAGGAGCGTGCGGCGCAGGTGTTCCCGGCGACCGTACCGCCAGACCTGGCGCGCTCGCAGAACCAGACGACGGGACCGAACGGGCTCATCGAACGGCAGGTGCAGAAGGAACTGCTCGAACTGTTCGACATCACCGAGCAGACGCTGAACACCGAGGGCCTGCAGATCACCACGACCATCGACCCGAAGGCGCAGAAGGCCGCCGAGGAGGCCGCGCAGGATTACCTCGAGGGCCAAGACCCCGACATGCGCACCGCGATCGTGTCGATCGACCCGCGCACCGGCGGGGTGAAGGCCTACTACGGCGGCAGCGACGCCAACGGATTCGACTTCGCCCAGGCCGGTCTGCCGACAGGGTCGTCGTTCAAGGTGTTCGCGTTGGTCGCCGCCTTGCAGCAGGGGATGGGCCTGGGCACCCAGGTCGACAGTTCGCCGCTGGAGGTCGACGGCATCAAAATCACCAACGTCGAGGGCGCCGGCTGCGGCACGTGCAACATCGCCGAGGCGCTC
>NZ_LZJE01000211.1:0-1169 GCF_001666865.1 Mycobacterium sp. E136 | reverse complement strand
TCCCCCACTTCGACGACCTCTCCGACCACCTCGTGGCCCGGCACCACCCGTGGCCGGTGCACCGGCAGATCGCCTTCGGCGACGTGAAGATCGGTGCGGCACACGCCACATGCGCGCACCGCGACCAGAAGCTCACCCGCTCCCGGTCGCGGGATTTCGACATCTGCGCGTTCCATGGGTCGGGTGTCCATCGGCCCCGGATGGCGGACCTGCCAGGCGGCCATGGTGGAAGTGCTCACCAGTCAATGGTCGCTCTCGGTCGACGGCCGCACCAGCAGCCGCGATTCCGTCGCCGTAAGCGCACATCCGCCGAGGTCGCCACCCCCGCCCTCGCGACAGGCAGTGCGGCTGCCGCCGCACTTACTTCCCGCGCAGGCCCTCAGATTGTGCGCCCAGCTTTGTCAGGCCGGGGGCGTCATTCCCGGCGCGTTCTCCGGCGCGACAGGGACGGGCACGCCGACCGCGGGCGGGGGCGGCGGTGCGTTCGGATCTGCCGGCGGGGGTGGCGGTGCATTCGGATCTGCCGGCGGAGCCGCGGGCGCGTTCGGGTCAGCGGGCGGAGCCGCCGGGGCCGCGGGCGCGGTGTACGGCCGGATCGAGTTGGCCAGCGTGACGGCTTCTTCCTTGGGCACAGGGTTGTTCGCGGTGCCGAGCCAGACGACGAACCACCGCTCGGGGGTGCGCTGACCGCGCGGCGTGCCGGGTTCGACCGGATTGCCGACGACACCGGCCCAGATCTGACCGTTCGGCTTGTTCGTGTCGGTGAACTTCACCTCGTAGTACGACGCGACGCCCGGCATGCCGTCGGCGTTGAGTTCGACGGTCTCATGGTTGATCCGGGTGCCGGGGAACGGCATGAAGAACTCGCCCATGTCGGACGCCAACCGCTGGGCGGCCTTGGTGTTGTCCGTCTCGGCCCCAGCGAAGAGCTTCAGGTCGAGCCGTCCGAGCAGAATGCTTGTGTCATTGGGTGGTTCGGCGCCTTCGGGCGCGATCTTGGTCAGCAGGGCCTGGCCGTAGGACAGCTGCGTCGAGTCCGCGACCTTCCAGCCCGCCGGCACGACATAGCTCATGCCGCCCGCGGCCGAGTCCACCCTGCCGGCGTCGCCGGGCGCAGGGGCCGGCGCGTTCGGGGCGCCCGGCGGCGGGGCGGGCGCGTTCGGATCGGC
>NZ_LZJE01000210.1:0-7085 GCF_001666865.1 Mycobacterium sp. E136 | reverse complement strand
GGCCCGCTGTTCATCACACCGGAGAACCCGAGCATCGGCAGCGTGGAGTCCAGGTCGGCGTCCTCGAGGATGATCGCGGCGGACTTACCGCCGAGCTCCAGCGTGCACGGCTTGAGCTTCTCGGCGGCGATCTTGGCGATCTCCTTGCCCACCGCGCTGCTGCCGGTGAACGTGTACTTGTCGATCAGGTCGTTGGCGGTCAGCGCGCGACCGGTCTCCGGGCCGCCGGGCACGATCGACAGCACCCCTTCGGGCAGGCCGGCCTCGGCGAACATCTCGGCCATCGCGAACACCGACAGCGGCGTCTCGGCGGCCGGCTTGAGCACCACGGTGCAGCCGGCCAGTAGCGCCGGCCCGAGCTTGTTGGCGGCCAGGAAGAACGGCACGTTCCACGCCGTGACGGCGCCGACGACGCCGATCGGCTCGCGCAGCACCAGCGTCTGACCGTAGATGCCGTCGCGGATCTCCTTCCACGGGAACTTGTCGGCGGCGCCCGCGAAGTACTGGAACGCCGACATCGCGGCGCCGTACTGCATCATGTCGACGATGGTCTGCGGCTGACCGGTCTCGGCGGCCAACAGGAACTTGAGCTCCTCGCCGCGCTCCTCCATTAGCTTCACCGCCGCCGCCAGCACCTCGGCGCGCTCCTGCGGCGACTTGTGCGGCCACGGGCCCTCGTCGAACGCCTTGCGCGCGGCGGCGCAGGCCGCGTCGACGTCGGCGGCCGACGCCAGCGGGACCTTGCCCACCAGCTCGCCGGTGGCGGGCGAGTGCACCTCGATCACACCCGAGGTGGCCGGCTCGACCCACTTACCGCCGATGAACAGCTTGTCCCACTGTGTCCGATGAGCCGGCTCACCGGCGGCAGTCCGAAACGCGGTGCTCTGTGTCATGACCGTCACACTACCTATCGCAACGCAAAACGAGAACCTGTTGCAGTCGACCGTTCAGGGTGCCCGCAGGAACAGCACCAGGTTGCTCACGAGGAACTCCCGCAGCACCGGCACCTTGGCAAGCGACCACGCCCATTGCGGGTGGTAGCGGGGGAATGCGGCGATCAAAGCGCCGGTGCTCGCCGCC
This sequence comes from Mycobacterium sp. E136, assembly GCF_001666865.1. NCBI lineage: Bacteria > Bacillati > Actinomycetota > Actinomycetes > Mycobacteriales > Mycobacteriaceae > Mycobacterium > Mycobacterium sp. E136. The sequence continues at coordinate 6,005 of NZ_LZJE01000210.1, read as the reverse complement.
CACTGCAGGCCGTCGGCCGCCGACACCGCGAACAGTGACGAACCGTAGTTGTTCTTTGGCGGATGACCGTGTCGACGGGTGTATCGGCGCGCGGCGCGGGCGCCGCCGAGGTAGTGCCACAGCCCGGTCTCGTGCCCGCCGAACGGGCCCAACCACACGGTGTACGACAGCACCACCAACCCGCCGGGCCTGGTCACCCGCAGCATCTCCGTGCCCATGCGCCAGGGGTGCCGCACATGTTCGGCGACGTTCGAGGACATGCAGATGTCGACGCTGTCGTTGGCGAACGGCAACGCCATCCCGGAAGCCCGCACGTAGGTGGTCGGTGTGACCGCCCCGGGAGCGGCGTGGATCTCGGCCGGATCCGGCTCGACCCCGATGTAGCGAAAACCCTTGTCCGTGAACGCTTCCGAGAAATATCCCGGCCCACCCCCGACGTCGAGCACGGTGAGCCCGGTCGGCGACGAATGACAAGCGCCGAGCCACAGGTCGGCGATCATGTCAGCGGTGTCGCGGCCGAGCGCGCCGTAGAAGCGGGCGGGGTCGGGCTGCTCGAAGCGGAACTCCGCGAGCAGGCGCAGCGACCGCGACAGCGTCGCCCGGTCGGCGAACCTGTCCGTGACTGACATGGAACCGAACCCTACGCAGCGCCTCGGCCCGACTACGCTGTTGCCGATGTCTTCCCGTCCGCTCCGATCGGTGCTGCTGCTGTGCTGGCGCGACACCGGCCACCCCCAAGGTGGCGGCAGCGAGGCCTACCTGCAGCGCATCGGCGCGCAGCTGGCCGCCTCCGGAGTCGAGGTCACGCTGCGCACGGCGCGGTACCCGGGTGCCCGCCGTCGCGAGGTCGTCGACGGAGTCCGGGTCAGCCGCGGCGGCGGTCGGCACACGGTCTACATCTGGGCGGGGCTGGCGATGGTGTTGGCCCGCATCGGGCTGGGGCCGCTGCGGCGCGCGCGGCCCGACGTGGTGATCGACACCCAGAACGGCATCCCGTTCATGGCGAGGCTCGCCTACGGGCGGCGCGTCGCGGTGCTCGTGCACCATTGCCACCGCGAACAGTGGCCGGTGGCCGGTCCCGTGAAGGGCCGCGTCGGGTGGTTCGTCGAGTCGAGGCTCTCGCCGCGGGCGCACCGGCGCAATCAGTACGTCACGGTGTCGCTGCCGTCGGCGCGCGATCTCGCGGCGTTGGGTGTGCGTCCCGGTCAGATCGCGGTGGTGCGCAACGGTCTCGACGAGGCGCCCGCGTCGACGTTGTCCGGCCTGCGCGCGGCGACGCCGAAGGTGGTGGTGCTGTCAAGGTTGGTGCCGCACAAGCAGATCGAGGACGCGCTCGAAGCCGTCGCCGCGCTGCGTCCGCGCATCCCGAACCTGACACTCGACATCGTCGGCGGCGGCTGGTGGGAGCAGCGGCTCGTCGAACACGCCGCGCTGCTCGGGATCTCCGACGCCGTCACGTTCCATGGGCATATCGACGATGAAGCGAAACACCGTGTGCTGCAGGAAGCCTGGGTGCACGTGTTGCCGTCGCGCAAAGAGGGTTGGGCGCTGGCGGTCATCGAAGCCGGTCAGCATTCGGTGCCCACCATCGGCTATAGATCCTCGGGCGGGCTGACCGACTCGGTCGTCGACGGCGTGACAGGCGTGCTGGTCGACGACTTCGACGGTCTGGTCGACGGTCTGGGCGAGCTGCTGTCCGACCATGTTCTGCGCGAACAACTCGGAACCAAGGCGCACGCCCGCTGCGGCGAATTCTCTTGGCAGCAGAGCGCCGACGCGATGCGCACCGTGCTCGAGTCCGTGCACTCCGGGCAATACGTCAGCGGCGTCGTCTAGCCTTCGCGACGCTAGAACGGCGGCAGATCGTCCATCAGAATTCTCGGGTCGGTTGGCGGACCGGTACCCAGGGGGTAGAAGCTGCCGGAACTCGGAGTGGTCGGCGCGGTGTTCTCCGCTCGGATCGTGGCATTGAGGGCCCGCTCGCGTCGAATGCGCCGCTCGCGGTTCTGGCGGCGGGTGCGTCGGCGGGTGGGCATGCAGATCCCGCGTCCCGGTGTCGGTGCCGGCACCTCGGGCACATCAAGCGTGCCGGTGGAGGCGCCGAGTTGCGGAAACAGCATCGCTCCGAACGGAGTCGTGGTGTGGATACGCCCGGTCGGGCTGGTGAATATGACGGTGCCGTCGGGTTGTTGTTGCACGATCCAGCCGCCGGGTCCGCAGTAGAACGTCTTCATCAGGTGGTGCAGCCTGCAGAAGCAGGCGTTGTTGGACGGATGGGTGGGCCCATAGGGCCAGGGCGCCGCGTGGTCGATGTCGGATCGCCAGGCGGGGCGGTCGCAGTTCATCCACCGGCAGGTGAGGTCGCGGGAGCGTACGAAGTTGGCCAGCGCGGTCGAGGGACGGTACTGCGGTTCGGGTTCGGCGTTGTCGGGAGCCTCGACGGGGCGCCGCTGGGCGTGGCGCGCCACCTCGGCAACGGTCGGCGCCGGAACCGGGCCCAACCCGGACACATACCCAGGCGTCGTGCCCGTGCCTTCGACGGTGTCCCGCTCGGCGAGCACATGGACCACTACGGTGGTTGCCGTTCTGCCGGCGGCAGGGCAGTCCGGTCGTTCGCATAGGCACGCCATCGCGTCTTCGTGGGCGAGGATCGTCCCGATCGCGTCCGCCCGGCGCTGGCGATGCGTACGTGGATCCTCACGGCAGACCGTGGCGGCCAGCGCGTCGAGTCGCTGAGTCAAAGCCACCCCGTCGACGCCGCGTAGGCAGGCGACGATGTCGGCCATTCCGTATTGGCTCGGTGTGACGTCGAAATGGCGGTCGTCGTCACGGGATTTGGATCGGCGCACCGCGTCCGGGTCGATTTGAAGGACAAGCCAGTCGACGACCTCGACAAGCTTGTTGTACGACAGGTGGTTCCACTGGGCGGCCCGGTCGGCGAAGATCGCGTCGATCAGTGCGCAGGCGTCCTCGCTGACCATGAGCTCGGTGCGGTAGATCAGCATGTTGACCACCAGCCAGTCGATCTCACCGGCGGCGAACACCTTCGCCACCTTGGGAAGCCGTTGGATCAGGGCCTGGCCCGAGCTCATCATGGACGAGGCCCGCCCGCGGCTGATACCGAGTTCGGCACCGATCTCGGCAGCCACGACCTCCCAGTCGTCGACCACCTTGTCGTCGTTCACGCCATCGCATTCGGGGACGCGGCGCAGGCTGAGGTGCCCGATAGCCAATAGCTGACGCGCGAACTCGACCCGGCTCGCGCGCTGCGCCTGGCCCATCAGGTCGACGAGCCCCGCGTCGCTCGTCGTGTCGAACATACGTGCGATTGTAAGTGTCGGGTATGACATCCGGTTGCCGTCAGCCAACGGCGAGGTTACCGACGGTGAGGTGCCCTGACTCGCGGCGGCGCCTTGCTCAACCTTCGCGCCATCCCGACAACCGCGCCCGCAACCAGCATCGCCAGCCACGCCAGGTGCGCGGCCACCACCACCGCCCGCCCGGCGGCCGGCGGTGTCGAACCGCCCACGCGATACAGCGTGAGGTCGTCGTCGGCATAGGCCACGGGTAGCGGCAAAGGTGTTGTCGCACCGCTCGATTCGACGACGCTTGATTCTACGACGACCCAGCCGACGCCCGCGTCCGCGAGCAGTCGGCGGTCGGCGCTCTCGACGAGGATCTCCTGCACGTCGCGGGCGCGTTGCCCTTCGCCGTACACGGTGCGGTCACCGATCTGCAGATCGCCGGTGGTCAAGACGTCGGCGCGCACCCACCGAGGCAGCGGGTCGAGCACCGGCGCGTCGCCCGCCCACTCGAACCGCCGCATGCTGCCCATCGGCATCACGGCGACCGTACGCGGGTCTTCGTTGATCAGAGCGGCCACCTTCGCCCATCCCGGCGGATACTGCACGGCCGCGACCCGGCCGCCCACCCCCCACGCCAGGTCCGGCAGCGTCGCGATCAACGCCACGCAGCAGAGCGTCGCGACCACCGCGGCCGGTAACCGTCGCCGCGCGACGACGACCGCACCAGCACCGGCCAGCGCGTAACCGGGCATCGCCAGCGCCACCCACTTCTGCCCGTCGCGGACCACTCCGAGGCCGGGAAAGGCGCGGATGACCGCCTCGAGCAGGCTGAGCCCCGGCCCGGTGGCCATCAGCGCGGGCAGCACGACGGCCACCCCGGCGAGCACCATGAGCGGCACGGCCGCGGGCCGCCGCAATACGACCGGCAGGCCAAGAGCCACCACAGCGAGCAACACCACGGTGGCGACGATCGCGAAAAGCGTTGTACGAGAGGGCGGTACCGCATCGGCATTCCAGATACCGCCCAGCCCGGCCAGGCTGAACAGCGTCCCGAGGCCCGGTTCTGCGCGAGCCGCAAACGCGACGACACCGTCGGCCTGCGACGACTCCAACGAGCGTGCCACCGCCGCCGCCACCAACCACGGCAACGCCGCGACCACCGTCATACCCAGCGCCGCGCCCGCACACCGCCTCCGCCGCCAGCCCTGCCCGGGGGCGACGACGCACACGAGCGCGACGGTCGCCGCCAACAGCAGACCGGTCGGCGTCAGCCCTGCCAGCGCCATCCAAAACGCCAGCGCCGCCACCGAACTCCACCGCGCCGACTCCCGCATCCGCAGCATCGTCGCGGCGACCCACGGCAGGCACCCGTAGCCGACGAGAAGGCTCCAGTGGCCCTGCAACAGGCGCTCGGCGACGTACGGATTCCACACCGCGACCGTCGCCGCCACACACTGGCCGGCGAGGCCGGACTCGGGCACCACCGCCGCGACCAGCCGCGCGGCACCCCAGCCCGCCAGCCACAACCCCGCAACCAGCAGTGCCTTGGCCACCACACCGCCGTCGACCACCGAAGACACAACGGCCATGAAGAAGTCCTGCGGCAGCGCCCGCGGCGCGGCCTCGGACAGGCCGAGCGCGGCGTCGGACAGATAGGAGCGCGGCGTGGACACCGCGTCGCGCACCAGCAGATATCCGGGCGCCAGCAGCGGCGCCGTCACCGCAAGGGCAAGCACCAGCGCATACGCCGGTGCCACAACCGACCGCCGAATCAGACCGGTCTGTCCGGGGGCAGGTCGGTCGGTCGAGATGTCGGGATCTTCTCGGTCTTGGCCTCGGCGCCCGGAACCTTGATGCCCTGGGTGTCGAAGAACCCGTGGTCGGCTTCGTCGAGCCCGGGGTCGATCAGCGCGGACTCCGCGCGCAGGCTGAACGAGCCGAGGAGGGCGCCGCCGACCAGCAGCACCAGCCCCGTCGCAGTGAACGTGATCGGCAGGATGCGTCCCCACAGCGCGACCCGGTCGCGCTCGTCGCCGGCGCTGGCGACCTGGGACTCGACGGTCTCGTCGTTGAACGCGACCTTGTAGTCGACGAACGTCACCTCGGGCTTGAGCGGTTCGCGAGCGTAGTAGTGGTAGCCGTGCTCGTCCTTCTTGACGATCGTCCCGGATACCGGGTCGACCCAGAAGGTGCGCTGCGCGGCGTAATACCGCGACATCGTGATCGGTTCGTCGGGCTCACCGGGCACGCCCCACATAGCGGCGCGGGCGGTGACCTCGCTGTCGGCGTCGTCCTCGTAGAGCGACGCGTACTTCACCGGCTCGACGAGCTTGCCGTCCGAGTCGTACCCGACGTTCTGCACGAACCGGTAGGTGGTCAAGCCGTTGACGTCTTCTTCGCCGTCGTAGTTGGCGTCGAACGCCTTCTGCGCGATCGGGTCGAAGACGGAGTAGGTCTTCTTCTCGGTGTCGAACGGGAACCGGTAGGCCAGGCCCTCGTGCGGCAGCGCGATGTTGGTCGGGGGCTTGTCGTCCTCCATGGCGCGCGGCTTCTGCACCGCACCGCCCGGATTGCTCTCGCTGGACACGGCCTCGGCGGTGCTGCGGTTGACGGTCACGGTATCGACCAGGGCCAGCAGCAGCCCGGCGTCCTGCTGCCTGTCGGTGCGGCGCAGCGTGGAGCCCACCTGCAGCGTCACCA
>NZ_LZJE01000209.1:0-10985 GCF_001666865.1 Mycobacterium sp. E136 | reverse complement strand
GCGCGGGAGCCGCATCTGGATCGCGACGTGGTGTTCGGAATCCGCGCTCGGGATGTCGTCGAGGAGCGGCTGGCCAGGCACGTGATGGAGTGCTGGACCGAGAACCGCTCGTCGCTACGCCGGCCGCTGAGCTGACGAGGTCTTCGCGGCCGACGCGTTCTGCTTGGCAGGCGCGTCGGCGCGCTTGCGACACCGGTGGCTGGTGTCGCACAACGGATAGTCCTTGCTGCGCCGGCACGTGCAGACCGCGACCATGAATCGGTCGGATTCCACCATCTGACCGTCGGGCATCTCGATGCGCACCGGCCCCTGCACCATCAGCGGGCCGTTGGGCACCACCCGCACGGTGCGAGGTTCGCTGTCGCTCACGGCTTGTCGGCCCGGATCACGAGCAGTTCCTCTTCGCGACGACCCGGTTCCAGGCGGCCGCACTCCTCGAGCCACAATGCGCGCGACGACAACACGGGTCCGAAGGGAATCCACTGTCGCGCAACGATTTCGGTGTCCAGTCCGGCGCTGGCCAGCGCTCCGAGCGTCTGGCGCGGATCGGCGAACTCCGACTGCACGAGTAGCAGACTACCGCCGTGGTCGAGAAGATCGGGAACCGCGGCGCACAGCGGGTCGAGCACGAGACGACCGTCGCACCCGGCGTCCCACGCGCGGGGCGGGCCCACGTACGTCGGAAGCGGATCGCATTCGGCGGTCGGATCATGCGGAACATACGGCGGATTGCAGAGGATCAAATCGAACGGGCCGAATTCGGTTGCCCGCGCCCATGATCCGAGATGCACATCGACGTCCACTCCGGATGCCAGCGCATTGCCCCGCGCACAGTGCACCGCGCGCGGGCAGATGTCGAATGCGGTGACCGATGCGGCACCCTGTTCGGCCGCACCGATGGCGAGCACGCCGCTTCCGGTGCACAGGTCGACGACGTGGCGACCCCGTGCCAATGCGCTTTGGTCCATGACCGAAATGAGCAGCTGAGAATCTTCCTGCGGCGCGTAGACGCCCTCATCCGCGACCAGGGGTCCACGGACATCGGTGTATGCGGTTGTCACAACGGCCTTTCGACAGGGTTCTTCTGCTGCCTAGGGCAGCACTGCCCGAAATTAATGCCCCGTATCCGGCGTGTTAAAACGTCAGCGCTCGTTTTACCCGTACCCCGCGTGGGCACATGATTAGCGTGCAAGCCTCCGATATCGCCTCGTTGCCCATCCGCTTCGGCGCCGCCCTGCGTGAGCGACGCCTGTTCCATCCGTCCGGGGTGATGGCGGAGGGGATTCTCGAACGCATCGCGCCCGAGGGCGAGGGGTTGCCGATGAACTCGTGCGACGTCATCGCACGCGTATCCAAAGGGGTCGGACTGCCGGGCGCCGTACCTGACGTCGCCGGACTGGCGTTCCGGATTCCGCCGCCACCGGACCTGCGGGCCTGCAGTCCGTGGGATGTGCTGTTGGCGTCGACGGTGGCCGGGACGCGGGTCGGGCTCGCGCCGGTGCTGTCCTGGTCCGGCGCGACGTTCTCGAGCCTGATGCCGCTGCGCTTCCACGACGGCCTGTGGTGGGTGCGGGCGCGACTGGCCACCCGGATCGACGCGCCCGGGCTGTCGCTGGACGCCGTGGAGCAGCAGATCGACGCCGACGGGCTCACGTTCAACATCGACCAGGCGCCCGGGACGGCGGCTTTTCGCCCGCTCGCCCGGTTGACGCTTCGTCACGTGGACCCCAGCTGCGACGACATCGCCTTCGATCCGGCGATGCACAGCGACCCCGAGGTCGAGTTGGCTCCGCGCTGGCTCGGCGACTTCAGGCGGTCGGCCTACAAGCGCAGCAGGCAGGGCCGCGACGCCGAGTGATCAAGCCGTCGGTTCGCCGCCGGACTCCGCGACGTCGGGAGCGTTCTCGCGGGTAGCCATGCCGCCGTCGCCGCCCTTGTCCTGCGGTCCCGTCCGTTGTGCCTTGCGCTTGTCCCGCTCTTCGGCGTCGTTGTCGTCGTAGATGCCTTTTCCGGTCGGCATGTCGATCCCTTCTACCTGGCTGCGGTCCGCAGCTTGTCCAGCAGTGGCGCCGCGGCCTCCTTGAGGAACTGCTCCTGGCCCTCGTCGCCGATCTGAACCATCGCGATGTCGGTGAAGCCGGCTTCCCAATACTTGCTGACCGCTTCGACGATCGCGTCGAGATCGGGTCCACAGGGCATGGATTCGGCGACATCCTCCGGGCGCACATACTGCGTCGCGCCATCGAAACCGGCGGTCGTCGGCAGGTCGGAGTTGACGGCCCACCCGCCGCTGAACCACCTGAACTGGTCGTGGGCCCGGCGCACCGCGGCGTCTTTGTCCGTGTCCCAGCAGATCGGGATCTGACCGACGACCCGGACATCGCCGGGCAGGCCGGTCGCACGCCGGGCCTCATGCCAGGCGTCGACCAGATCCTTGTTCGGTTCGACGGCGATCAGGTGATCCGACAGCGGCGCGAACGTCTCGACCGACCGCTCACCCGAGACTGCGGTCGCGATCGGGACCGGGGTCTCGGGAATGTCCCACAACCGCGCCGAGTCGACCTCGAAGTACTCGCCCTTCCAGTCGACGAGTTCGCCGGTGAACAGCTCGCGGATGATCTGGATTGCCTCGCGCAGCATGTCCTGGCGCCGCGCCACCGTCGGCCACCGTTTGCCGACGACATGCTCGTTGAGGTTCTCCCCGCTGCCCAGGCCGAGGTTGAAGCGGCCGTCGGCGAGGATCTGCAGTGTCGCGGCCTTCTGCGCGACGACCGCCGGGTGATAGCGCATCGTGGGGCAGGTGACGTAGGTGAACAGCCCGACGCGTTCGGTGGCGTGCGCGACCGCACCCAGCACCGACCACGCATACGGCGCATGACCCTGCGCGGACAGCCACGGGAAGTAGTGGTCGGAGGACACCTCGAAGTCGAACCCGGCCTCCTCCGCCGAAACGGCGTAGCGGACAAGCTCTTTTGGCCCGCTCTGCTCTGTCATCAGGGTGTATCCGAACCGCGTCATGGGTGCCGGGTACCCGAGCCTTACCGGGTGAAAACGATCGCCGCCACCGACTACAGCCGGGCCTTCACCGCCGCCGACAGCCGGGCTCCGTCGGCCTTACCCGCGGCGATTGCGGTCGCGGCCTTCATCACCAACCCCATCTGCTTGGCTCCGGGCCGCTCACCGATCTCCTCGGCGACCTGGGCGATGGCTGTGTCGGCGACGTCGGCCAGTTCGGCCTCGGTCAACGGCGTCGGGAGGTACTCGTCGATGACGCGCGCCTCGGCACGTTCGTTGGCGGCCAGCTCGCCGCGGCCATTCTGGGTGTAGATCTCGGCCGACTCGCCGCGTTTCTTGGACTCCCTGGCCAGGACCTTGAGCACCTCGGCGTCGGTGAGTTCCCGCGACTGCTTCCCGGACACCTCTTCGGTGGTGATCGCGGCGAGCAGCATCCGCAGCGTCGCGGTGCGCAGCTTGTCCTGGGATTTCATCGCGGCCGTGAGGTCGGCCCGCAACCGCTCCTTGAGTTCGGCCATGCACCAAAGCTACGCCGTCACCACGTTGTCAATTCGAACCATGATCGACAGGATGGTGGCCATGAGCACCGACGCCGGCGGGTCCGGGTTCGCAGGCCCACCGCCGCCGGGATATCCACCACCGGGCTACCCGCCCTATTACGCACCGCCGCCGGGATATCCGCCTCCCGGCTACGCGGCCCCTCCGGGGTACGGCCCCCCTCCCGGCTATGGACCGCCTCCGGGCTACGGACCGCCGGGCCCCGGTTACGGGCCGCCTCCGGGCTACGGACCGCCGGGCCCCGGTTACGGGCCCGCGGCGCTGAAACCGGGCGTCATTCCCCTGCGCCCGCTCACGTTGTCGGACATCTTCAACGGCGCGGTCGCCTACATCCGGGCCAATCCGAAAGCGACACTCGGCTTGACCACCATCGTCGTGGTCGCCACCCAGCTGATCGCGCTGATCCTCTCGGTCGGCCCGCTCGCCGTCGGTGGGCAGCTGGTGCCGACGTTGAGCGGCGACGAGGAGGTGTCGACCGGTGTCCTGGTCAGCACCATGCTGTCGAGTCTCGCGGGATCGGTCGCGACGGGGTTGGCCTCCATTCTGCTCAGCGGTCTGCTCACCGTCGTCGTGGGCAGAGCGGTCTTCGGCTCCGGCATCACCATCGGGCAGGCGTGGCAACGGCTTCGAGGGCGACTGTGGGCGCTGATCGGATTCAGCGTCCTCGAGGTGCTCGGCGCGATGCTGCTGATCGGTGTCGTGGTCGGCATCATCGTCGGCATCGGATTCGTGGTCGGCGGGGCGGCCGCGGTGCTGATCGGAATCCCGTTGGTACTGGTCCTCATTGCCGCCCTGGTGTATCTCGGGACGATGCTGACCTTCGCGCCGGTCATCATCGTGCTCGAGCGGCTGGGCATCGTGGCCGCTGTTCAGCGGTCGTTCGCGTTGATCAGGCGAGACTTCTGGCGGGTTTTGGGCATTCGGCTACTGGCCGTCATCGTCGCTCAGCTCGTCGCCGGTGCGGTTGCCTTCCCGTTCAGCCTCGGCGGGCAGATCATCTTGATGGCTGCGTCGACGACGGTGGCCGCACTGTTCGCTCTGGTGCTGCTGTCGGGCGGCGGCGCGATCGGCCAGATCATCACCGCACCATTCAGCGCGGGTGTGGTGGCTCTGCAGTACACCGACGAACGCATCCGCAGAGAAGCCTTCGACCTGGTGCTGCAGACCGGGGCCGGTTACGGTCCCGCCGCCCCGTCCGACTCCACCGACCATCTGTGGCTGACCCGCCAGAACTGACGTGCCGACGATAGACATCGACAGCGATGCCGCACACGAGGCCGCGCAGCGAGAACTCGCAAAACCCATCTATCCCAAGCCTTCCCTGACCGAGCGGCTCAGCGACTGGATCGACGATCTGTTGTACCGGCTGGCGGCCGAGGGCTCTTCGATACCCGGCGGCTGGGTGACGATCACGGTCCTTTTGATCCTCGTCGCGGTCGCGGTGATCGTGGCGATCCGGATAGCGCGGCGCACCATGCGAACGGGCAGCACTCGCGACGCGGCGTTGTTCGGCGAGTACGAACTCACCGCGGCCCAGCACCGGGCCGCCGCCGAACGATACGCAGCGGCAGCCGACTGGGCCGCAGCGATTCGCCACCGCCTGCGTGCCGTCGCTCGCCAGCTGGAGGAAACCGGTGTCCTGGACCCGGTCCCCGGCCGCACCGCCACCGAACTCGCGCGTGACGCGGCCAGGGAGCTCACCCATCTCCGCGACGAGTTATCCTCTGCGGCAACGGTGTTCAATGACGTCACCTACGGTGAGTTACCCGGCACCGAGAAGGCCTACCGGCTGGTGGCCGACCTCGACGACCACGTTCGGTCGCGCAGTGCGGGCATCTCCACCACCGCAGCCGCGCCCGTGTCGTCCGACGGTTGGGCGGAGATTCGATGACCACCGCAGTGGAACCGACGATGCGTCAGCGATTCCGCGCAGTGCGCTGGATCCTGTTGGCGCTGGCCGTCATCGTCGCGTTCGCCACGCTGAGCGCCTACCTCACCGCACCCCGGCCGGGGGGATGGATGGATCCCGAGTCGACCGGTCCGGACGGGGCGCGAGCCCTGATCACGCTGTTGCGCGAGCACGGCGTCGACGTCGTCGAAGCGCCCGATATCGCGGCGGTCGAGGCGGCCGCCCGACCCGACACCCTGCTGGTGGTGGTCCAGACCTATCACCTCGTCGACGGCGATGTGCTCGAGCGCCTCGCCGCGTTGCCCGGTGATCGTCTACTGGTACAACCGAACTCGCCCGCCCGCCGCGCCCTGGCGCCAGACGTGAAGCTGAGCGGAGCCACCGCGTTCGGCGGTGGGGAACGGCCGGACTGCGATCTGCGCGAGGCCACCCGGGCCGGTGCCGTGCAGTTCAGCGTGAGCGATACCTACGAGGCGACGACCGATGACATCGAGTTGACGCGCTGCTACGACGGCACCCTCGTTCGCTACACCACCGACAACAGGGACATCACGCTGGTCGGCGATTCGGGGTTCATGACCAACGGCGGGCTGCTCAAGGCGGGCAACGCCGCGCTCGCGATGAACCTCGCCGGCGCCGATCGGCGAATGATCTGGTACGCGCCGCAGTTCACCGAGGGTGAATCCGACGGTTCCTCAAGCCTGTTCGATCTCGCACCCGAACACGTGAGCTGGATCCTGTGGCAGCTCGTCGCGGTGGTGGCACTGCTGGCGCTGTGGAAGGGCCGCCGGATCGGCCCACTGGTCGCCGAACGCCTGCCCGTCGTCGTACGAGCATCCGAAACGGTGGAGGGACGCGGTCGGCTCTACCGTTCGCACCGCGCGCGCGACAGCGCCGCCGACGCGCTGCGGACCTCGGCCCTGCAGCGCATGCAGCCCCGCCTCGGCCTTGGTGTCAATCCCGATCCGACCGCGGTGATCCAGGCGATCTCCGCGCAGTGCGACGTCCACCCCCAGTGGGTCGCGCACAGCCTGTTCGGCCCACCCCCCGACGACGACGCCGCACTGGTCAACCTCGCACGGGAACTCGACAACATCGAAAGGCAGGTCACACGCTCGTGACTCAGGCAGACGGAAACGATTCCGCGCGAACCGCATTGCTGGCGCTACGTGCCGAGATCGCCAAGGCCGTCGTCGGACAGGATGCCGTGGTCAGCGGACTGGTGATCGCGCTGCTGTGCCGCGGCCATGTGCTCCTCGAGGGAGTTCCCGGCGTGGCCAAGACGCTGCTCGTGCGCACCCTGGCGGCGGCGCTGCAGCTCGACTTCAAACGCCTGCAGTTCACACCCGACCTGATGCCCGGCGATGTCACCGGCTCGCTCGTCTACGACGCGCGCACCGCGGAGTTCGAGTTCCGGTCCGGACCGGTGTTCACGAATCTGCTGCTGGCCGACGAGATCAACCGGACACCACCGAAGACGCAGGCCGCTCTCCTGGAGGCCATGGAGGAACGTCAGGTCAGCGTGGAGGGCAAGGCCCGGCCGCTGCCGGACCCGTTCATCGTTGCCGCCACGCAGAATCCGATCGAGTACGAGGGCACCTATCAGCTGCCCGAGGCGCAACTGGACCGATTCCTGCTCAAGCTCAACGTGCCGCTGCCGTCGCGCGACCAAGAAGTCGCGATCCTCAATCGGCATGCCCACGGGTTCGACCCCCGGGATCTGTCTGCCGTGCAGCCCGTCGCGGGCACCGCCGAGCTGGCCGCCGGACGCGCGGCTGTGCGACAGGTCCTGGTCGCCGGAGAAGTGCTCGGGTACATCGTCGACATCTGCACTGCGACACGGCATTCGCCCTCACTGCAACTCGGGGTTTCACCCCGCGGGGCGACGGCACTGCTGGCGACGGCCAGGTCGTGGGCCTGGTTGTCGGGGCGCAACTACGTCACTCCGGACGATGTCAAGGCGATGGCCCGCCCCACCCTGCGTCACCGCATTGCGCTCCGGCCGGAGGCCGAGCTGGAGGGCGCCACTCCCGACGGTGTGCTCGACGGAATCCTCGCGGCAGTACCGGTGCCACGCTAGTGATCCTGACCGGACGGGCCGCGCTGGTCGCACTGGTGTGCGTCCTGCCGATTGCGGCGTCACCCCGGCCGGCGGTGACGTTCGCCGTGCTGTTGGGCGCGCTCGTCGTGCTGCTTGCGGTCGACGCCGCGCTGGCAGGCAACACCCGCCACGTGCGGTTCACCCGGTCTGGAGACAGCACCGCGCGGCTGGGCCAGGAGGTCACGACGGCGCTGGTGGTCGAGAACGCCGGCCGGCGCCGCGTGAAGGGGTTGGTTCGCGACGCCTGGCCGCCGAGCGCACGGGCCCAACCTCGGATCCAAGAGGTGGACCTCGCTGCGGGGCAACGGCTTCAGATCACGACGACGTTGCGGCCGGTGCGACGTGGAGACCAGGATTCATCTCTGGTCACCGTCCGCGCTACCGGTCCGCTGGGGTTGGCCGGGCGACAGAGCTCACATCGGGCCCCATGGCGGGTCCGGATCCTTCCGCCGTTCCTGTCGCGCAAACATCTCCCGTCGCGGCTGGCCAAACTCCGTGAGCTGGAGGGCAATACACCGGTATTGATCCGCGGACAGGGCACCGAGTTCGACTCGTTGCGCGAATACGTCATCGGCGACGACGTCAGGTCCATCGACTGGCGGGCCTCGGCGCGCCGCGCCGACGTGGTGGTCAGGACGTGGCGCCCCGAACGCGACCAGCGGGTGGTGATCGTGCTCGACACGGGGCGCACGTCGGCGGGCCGCGTCGGAATCGATCCCACCTCCGACGACCCGTCGGGGTGGCCGCGGCTGGACTGGTCGATGGACGCCGCGCTGCTGCTGGCCGCACTGGCCTCGCGGGCCGGCGACCACGTCGATTTCCTTGCCCACGACCGGGTCACGAGGGCCGCGGTGTTCAACGCCTCGCGCACCGAACTGCTCGCACAACTGGTGGCGGCGATGGCCCCGATCGAGCCGGCGCTCATCGAGTCCGACGCCGGCGCCATGGTCGCCGCCGTGCTGCGCCGCGTCCGCAGGCGCGCGCTGGTGGTGCTGCTCACCGACCTCAACGCCTCCGCGCTCGACGAGGGGCTGCTGACCGTGCTGCCACAACTGACGGCCAAGCACGGCGTGCTCGTCGCCGCGGTCGCCGATCCCCGCGTCGACACGCTCGCCGCGGGCCGCGCGGACGCTCCGCAGGTCTACGACGCCGCCGCGGCCGAACGGGCCCGTAACGAACGGCGGGCGATCGCCTCTCGGCTGCGGAGCCGAGGGGTCGACGTGGTCGATGCCCCGCCCGAAGACCTGGCACCCGCACTGGCCGACCACTATCTGGCGATGAAGGCCACCGGGCGCCTCTAACCGATCGGCACGATATCGGGCGCGTCCTCGATGTCACCCGTCTCGCCGGTGCGCTCCGCTCGGCGCCCGAAGTGGAAGACGTACGCGAGGAACCCGATCTCGGCGACGACGCCGATCGCGACGCGCGCCGCCGTGGGTAACGGCGACGGCGTCACCAGCGCTTCGATCAAGCCGGAGATCAACAGGATTGCCACCAACCCGCCCGCGACGGCGCCGATCGCGCGGCCCTGTTCGGCGAGCACCTGCCCACGCGGTCGATCACCGGGCGAGATCACGTTCCAGCCCAGCCGCATCCCCGCACCGGCCGCCAGGAACACCGCGGTCAGCTCGAGCAGCCCGTGCGGGGTGATCAGGCCGAGGAAGACGTCGCCCTTGCCCGCGCCGAACATCAGGCCTGCGGCCACGCCGAGGTTGGCCGCGTTCTGGAACACCACATACGGGATCGGGATGCCGAGCAGGATGGCAAAACCCAGGCACTGCAACGAGATCCACGCGTTGTTCACCCAAACCTGTAGCGCGAACGAGGCCGCCGGGTGCTCGCTGTAGTACGCGGCGAAGTCGTTGTTGACCATATGGTCGATCTCGTCCGGCGTCCCGATCATGGCCCGCACCTCCGGGCTGCCCGAGACCCATACGGCGATCAGCGCGGCGACCGCGAAGAACGCGAGGGCCGTGCCGATCCACCACCACCGGGACCGGTAGGCGACCACGGGAAAGGACACCGTCCAGAACCGCACGAACTCGCGCCACAGCGGGGCGTGCGCACCGGTCACCGCCGCCCGCGCCTGCGCGATCAGGCCCGAGAGCCTTCCGATCACCACCGGGTCGGCGCTCGCGGTGCGCATGATCGACAGATGCGTCGACACGCGCTGATACAGGTCGACCAACTCGTCGACCTCGGCGCCGGTGAGCTGTCGACGGCGCTTGATCAGCTGCTCGAGCCGTTCCCACGTGGGGCGGTGCGCGAGGACGAACGCGTCGACATCCACGCGCTGAATCCTAGTAGCGTTGACGCTTATGGTCTGGCAGCAGGAACCGGTCGTGACCGGCGACGCGGTGGTGCTCGACGTTCAGATCGCCCAGCTGCCCGTGCGGGCGGTGGCGATCCTGATCGACATCACCGTCGTGTTCCTGCTGTACCTGATCGGGATACTGCTCTTCAGCCTCACGCTGACACAGCTGGATTCGGCGCTGTCGGCCGCCGTGCTCATCATCTTCACCGTCCTTGCGCTGCTCGGATATCCGCTCGTGTTCGAGACCGCGACACGCGGCCGATCGCTGGGCAAGATGGCGATGGGTCTTCGGGTGGTATCCGAGGACGGCGGCCCAGAACGCTTCCGGCAGGCCTTTTTCCGAGCGCTCGCCGGCGTCATCGAGATCTGGACGCTGGCCGGCGGACCCGCGGTGATCTGCAGCCTGGTGTCGGCCAAGGGGAAACGGCTCGGCGACATCTTCGCGGGCACCATCGTGATCAGCGAGCGGACGCCCCGCATGTCGCCCCCGCCGCCGATGCCGCCGCAGTTGGCGTGGTGGGCATCGTCGTTGCAGCTTTCCGGTTTGCGTCCCGAGCAGGCCGAGCTCGCGCGCCAGTTCCTCAGCCGGGCTGAACAATTGAATCCGACGGTGCGTGACCAGATGGCCTACCGGATCACCAGCGATGTCGTCGCTCAGATCTCACCGCCGCCGCCTCCCGGTGCGCCGCCGCAGTTGGTGCTGGCCGCCGTGCTGGCCGAGCGGCACCGCCGGGAGTTGGCTCGCCTGCAGGTGATGCCGCAGGCACCACCGCCCCCTCCGGCGTGGCCAGGTCAGGGTCAACCCGCGTGGCAGCCGGTTCCACCCTCGCCGGAAGGCAGCGGTTTCACCCCGCCCGGCTAGCGTCCTCGACGCGAGAGACGTTGTCCGCCTCGGCCGTTCCGACGGCCCGATACAACTTGACCGATACCGCGGACAGCCACGCCCACACCAGCACGACCGCGGCGGTGAACGCGATGATCGCACCTGCGCCGCCCGATCCGGTGGACAGCGCGACGAAGCTCAGCGCGAACAGCAGGCCGGTGATGCGCGAACCCCACGCCCAGGACGCCTCGCCGCGGCGCGCGAA
>NZ_LZJE01000208.1:0-13289 GCF_001666865.1 Mycobacterium sp. E136 | reverse complement strand
GCGCCACGATCTGCGGCGGGATGCTGCGGCCCGGGTCGACCAGCGTCGCGAGCTCGCCGAGCACGACACCGCCGCGCACCTTGACCGCACCGATCTCGGTGATCGAGTCGTGGTTGTCCCCGCTGGCGCGTCCCCCTGTGGTCTCCAGGTCGACGACGACGAACGTCGTGTCGCGCAACGAGACGTCAGCCTGCCGATCGACATCGGCGAAGCTGAGCTGGCTCACGGGTCGACGGTAGAAAACACCACCGACAGTCTCGGGTTGCCACGCGGCCTGGACTTGTCGGTGCCTGCCGATAGCGTGCGGACCGCACCGACCGAGAGGAGCCATTCGTGGGCACGGTGAAGATCGACTGCGACGACTGCGCGGTTCGCGGTCCTGGATGTCAGGACTGCGTCGTGAGCGTTCTGCTGGGCGTACCCGACACCTTGTTGGAGGACGAGCGCCGGGCGTTGGAGGTGCTCGCCGACGTCGGCCTGGCGCCGCGGCTCCGGCTGGTACCGGTCCGACGGGACGGGAGTTCGGGTGTCGCCTGACGACACGCGGCGTGGCGGGCGGCCGAACGAAATATGAGCTGCCTGTTAAATTTGCGTCTTCTGTTGGACAACCCCGATGCCGTTTCGTAACCTGTCTGAGACCTAAGGGCAGTTCGACACGGCTTCGTTCCGGATGTTGAAGGACGCAAAATCTTGAGGCTCGACCGCACGCGCGTAACCATTCGCGGGTTTCTCCACCCCTTGGTCAGCGCGATAGTCGGTATCACTTTCTTCGCAGGTCTCTTCGCGGTCAGTGTGCAGGCCGACCCGGCCGACGACGCGCTGGCGAAGCTCAACGAGCTGTCGCGACAGGCCGAGCAGACCACTGAGGCGATGCACTCGGCGCAGCTGGATCTCGACAACAAGCTGGCCATCCAGCGCGATGCCGAGGCCAAGCACGCCGCCGACCAGGCGGCCGCTCACAAGGCGCGACAGCAGCTGGCAAACTTCCAGGGTGCCGTCAACAAGGTTGCTGCGGCCCAATACATGGGCGGCAGGACCGATGGTCTGGACGCGATCCTGACCGCGAACTCACCGCAGGGCCTCATCGACCAGTTGTCCATCCAGCGCGTGATGGCCGCCGAGATGTCGGCGCAGATGAAGAGCTACCGCGAGATCGGGAAACAGGCGGCGCTGGCCGAGGAGGCCTCCGCGAAGTCGGCCGCCGAGGCCAAGACCGCCGCCGAACAGGCCGCGGCCGTGCGGGCCGACCTGCAGTCCAAGCAGAGCCGGCTGCAGGTGCAGATGGCGGTCGTGAAGTCGCAGTACGAGGCGTTGACGCCGCATCAGCGCGAGGCGCTGGCGGCCGTCCCGCCCGGACCTCCGGTGCCACCGCCCGCGCCGGTGCAGCCCGGCGGTGACCCCGCGGTGCTGGCCGCGCCACCCGCGCCGGGCGCCATCCCGCCGGGCGACATGGCACCGCCGGTGGGCGGCCATTCCGCGACCGTGATCCAGGCCGCGCTGAGCCGCATCGGCTCGCCGTACTCGTGGGGCGGGTCCGGCCCCAACGCCTTCGACTGCTCCGGACTGGTGATGTGGTCGTTCCAGCAGGCCGGCATCTCGCTGCCGCACTCCAGCCAGGCCCTGGCCAACGGCGGGCAGGCGGTGTCGCGGGACCAGATGCAGCCGGGCGACCTGGTGACGTACTACTCCGATGCGTCGCACGTCGGCATCTACATCGGTGACGGAATGATGGTGCACGCCTCGACCTACGGCACGCCGGTGCGAGTCGCTCCGGTGGACAATGCGCCGATCTACAACGTCCGCCGTTACTGACCGCCGCAGTGCCGCGCACGCGAGGAACAGGTCCAAACTCGCCGCGCTGTTGCTCGCCGAGTTGATCTGCGCACTGCTGCTCATCGGTCGCTTTCAGGTGCCGTCCGGCCCGATGGTGGCCACGCCTCCCACGCCCGCATCGCTGACGACGCCGACCGCGGCGTCGCGCACGCACACGCTCGGCGATGGCCGGGTGGTCCGGTTGATGAATCTGGGTGGGCCGCGGACCGAGGGGTTGGTGTCGCGGCTCGAGGGCGAGATGGAGGCTGCCTCGGAGGCGGTCACCGCGTTCTGGGGCCCCGACTGGCCGCGCGAGGTCGTGATCGCCGTCGCGGGCACCGACGCGCAGTTCGCGTCGCTCGGCGGCGGCGACGCCCACACCGCGGCGACCACAACCGCCGAGCGGATCACGTTCGCACCCGGTGCCGCGGATCTGGGCGATGCCGCACTGCGAATCGTGTTGCGCCACGAGCTTTTCCACTACGCGTCCCGCGGCGCGACCGCCCAGGACGCGCCCCGTTGGCTGACCGAGGGCGTGGCGGACTACGTCGCCCGGCCCGCGACGCCGAAGCCGGAGCCCTCGACCCTCACGCTGCCGACCGACGCGGAGCTGGCCGGGCCGGCGCGTTCGCAGGCCTACGACCGGGCCTGGTGGTTCAGCCGCTTCATCGCCGATCGGTACGGCGCAGGCACGCTGCTCGAGCTGTACCGGCGGGCGTGCGGGATCGGCCATTCCGACGTCGCGACGGCGGTGCGCGACGCCCTCGGGACGGACCTCGACGCCGTGCTCGCCGAGTGGCGGCAGTGGGCGAGCCGATGACGTGAGCCGAGTTCTGTTGGTCACCAACGACTTTCCACCGCGCCGCGGTGGCATCCAGTCCTACCTGCAGGAGCTGGTCGACCACCTCGTCGCCGACGGGCAGCACACGCTGACGGTGTACGCGCCGAAGTGGAAGGGGTCCGACGACTTCGACCGCGCCGCCCCGTACCGGGTCGTGCGGCATCCGACCACCCTCATGCTCCCCGAACCGACGGTGATCGGCCGGATGCGGCGCCTGGTCGAGGAGACCTCCGCGGAGACGGTCTGGTTCGGTGCCGCGGCGCCGCTGGCGCTGATGGCCCCGCTGGCCCGCGACGCGGGTGCCCGCCGGGTGATCGCCAGCACGCACGGACACGAAGTCGGCTGGTCGATGTTGCCGTTGGCCCGAAACGCGCTGCGGCGCATCGGATCCGGTACGGATGCGGTCACCTACATCAGCCAGTACACCCGGCGCCGGTTCGCGTCGGCGTTCGGGCCGCGCGCCGCGCTCGAACACCTGCCGCCGGGCGTCGACACCGAACGGTTCACCCCCGACGAGGTCGCCCGCGCCCAACTACGCGCGCGCTACCGACTCGGCAACCGGCCCGTCGTCGTCTGTCTGTCGCGCCTCGTGCCACGCAAGGGGCAGGACATGCTGATCCGGGCGATGCCTGCGATCCGGCAACGCGTCCCCGACGCCGCGCTGGTGATCGTCGGCGGCGGACCCTATCGGTCCACCCTGCACAAGCTGGCGGACAGCTTTGGCGTGGCCGACCACGTCGTCTTCACCGACGCCGTTCCCGGCGACGAGCTGCCCGCCCATCACGCCATGGCCGACGTGTTCGCGATGCCGTGCCGGACGCGCGGCGCCGGACTGGACGTCGAGGGCCTGGGCATCGTCTACCTCGAGGCGTCGGCGACGGGTGTCCCGGTGGTGGCCGGACGCTCGGGAGGGGCGCCCGAAACCGTGCGCGACGGAGAGACCGGGGTGGTGGTCGACGGCTGGGACGTCGGCGCCATCGCGGCGGCCGTCGGCGACCTGCTGGCCGACCCCGACCGTGCGGTCCGGATGGGCGCGGCGGGCAGGCGCTGGGTGGTCGACAACTGGCAGTGGCACACGCAGGCCAAGCGGTTGTCGACCCTGCTCTATCCGGTGTAGATCGCCTCGATGTCGTCGGCGAACTTCTGCGCCACGACCTTTCGCTTGACCTTCAACGTCGGGGTCAGCTCGCCGGTGTCCTCGGTGAAGTCGACGGGCAGAATGCGGAACTTGCGGATCGCCTCGGCCTTCGACACCGCCTGGTTGGCCTCCTTGACGGCGAGATCGATCTCCGAGACCAGGTCGGGGTCGGTCGCCAGGTCGCCGACCGACGCGCCGGCGCTCTTGCCATTGCGCTCCTTCCACCCCTCGATCGCCTCCGGATCGATCGTGATCAGCGCGCCGATGAACGGTTTGGCGTCGCCCACGGCCATCGCCTGGCTGATCAGCGGGTGTGCGCGCAACCGGTCCTCGAGTATCGCCGGAGCGACGTTCTTGCCGCCCGCGGTGACGATGATCTCCTTCTTGCGGCCGATGATGGTCAGGAAGCCGTCCTCGTCGATCGCGCCGAGGTCGCCGGTGTGGAACCAGCCGTCGGAGAACACCGCGTTGGTCTCCGCGTCGTTGTTCCAGTACCCGGCGAACACGACGCCGCCCTTGACCAGCAGCTCGTCGTCGTCGTTGAGGCGCATGCTGTTGCCCGGCAACAGCTTTCCGACCGAACCGACCTTGGTGTCGTCGATCCGGTTGACCGTGATCGCGGCGCTGGTCTCGGTCAGGCCGTAGCCCTCGTAGATGGTCAGCCCGACGCCGCGGTAGAAGTGCCCGAGCCGCGCGCCCAGCGGGGCGCCGCCGGAGATCGCGCCGCGGCACTCGCCGCCCAGCGCCGCCCGCAACTTGCCGTAGACGAGCCGGTCGAACACGGCGTGCTTGGCCCGCAGCAGCAGGCCTGGGCCGCCGCTGTCCTGAGCCTTGCTCCAGTCGATCGCGGTCTCGGCCGCGATGTCGAAGATCCGGCCCTTACCGTCGTTGCGGGCGTTCTGCTCGGCAGTGTTGTAGACCTTCTCGAACACACGCGGGACCGACACCACGAGCGTCGGCTTGAACACGCCGAACGTCGGCACCAGGTTCTTGATGTCGCTGGTGAAGCCGAGGGTGACCTTGTAGGTGAACGCCGCGAGCGTGATCGCACGCGCGAGCACGTGTGCCAGCGGCAGGAACACCAGCATGCGCTCACCCTTGTCGAGCAGCGTCGGGAAACACTCCTTCGCGCCGCGGATCTCGTACACCAGGTTCGAATGGGTGAGCTGGCATCCCTTCGGCTGACCGGTGGTGCCGGACGTGTAGACGAACGTCGCGGGATCGCTGGCCCTGATGGCGGCCAACCGCTCGTCGAGCTGCTTGGGGTCGACCGACTTACCCGCCTCGGCGAGCTCGTCGAGCGCGGGCGTGCCCGAGCCCTCGATCCGCAGCACCTCCCGCAGCGCGGGGAGCTCGTCCGTGAGGTGCTCGATCTTGCCCGCATGCGCGTCGGTCTCCGCGATCACCAGAACCGAACCGGAGTCCCCGAGCACGAACTTCACCTGCTCGGCCGAGTTGGTCTCGTAGATCGGCACGGTGCGCGCACCGGCGGCCAGGATCGCCAGGTCGAGGATGGGCCACTCATAGCGGGTCGCGGACAGCAGCGCGACCCGGTCGCCCGGGGCCACCCCCTTGGCGATCAGGCCGAGAGCGGTGGCGCGGATCTGTTCGGCCGCCTGCTTACACGTCACGTCGGTCCAGGAACCGTCGACGAGGCGACGGAAGATCACGTGGTCGGGATCGTCGCGCTCATGGTCGAACACGGCGCTGACGACATTGTCGTGCTCGCCCACCGTGAAGGACGCGGGAACACTGAACTCACGCACGATCCTGGCCTCTCGATCCGGCTGCTCTTGCCGTATACACCCTAGTCGGCCGGGATCAGGGCCAGGTTCGTATGTGAAGCTGGTATGCCATGAACAGCATTCAGATCGCGGATGACACGTTCGTCGCGGCTGACCCCGCCGAGGTCGGCCGCTACATCGCCGATCCCGCGAGCTGGCGCCGGTGGTGGCCCGACCTGCGGTTGACGGTCGTGGAGGACCGGGGCGACAAAGGCCACCGATGGACGGTCACCGGGGCGCTCGTCGGGACGATGGAGGTGTGGCTGGAGCCGGTGCTCGACGGCGTCGTCCTGCACTACTTCCTGCACGCCGAGCCCGCGGGGGCGGCGGCCTGGCAGCTGGTAAAGATGAATCTGGCGAAGATGAACCACCGGCGACGGGTCGCGGGTAAGAACATGGCATTCGAGGTGAAGCAGCGGCTGGAGGCCACGCGTCCGGTGGGTGTGTCGCCGTTGGCCTCGGACGCGCCGTGAGTTCCAACAGGGGAGGGTAGATTTTCAACGTGGCGGACAAAACGGCGCAGACCATCTACATCGATGCCGATCCCTCGACGGTCATGGACGTCATCGCGGACATCGGTTCCTACCCGGACTGGGTGGCCGAGTACAAGGAGACCGAGGTGCTCGAGGCCGACGCCGAGGGCTATCCGAAGACCGCCCGGCTGGTACTGGATGCCGCCGTGCTCAAGGACACCATGGTGTTGTCCTACGTCTGGCCGTCCGACCGCACGTCGGTGACGTGGTCGCTGGTGTCGAGCTCGCTGCTGAGGTCGTTGGAAGGCGCATATCGCCTGTCGCCCAAGGGATCAGGGACCGACGTCACCTATGAGCTGTCGGTCGATCTGATCATCCCGATGATCGGGCTGCTGAAGCGGAAGGCCGAACGTCGCCTCACCGACACCGCGTTGAAGGACCTCAAGAAACGAGTCGAGGCTGAGTGAGCTGAACGCCACCGACCCGCCCGTCGCCAAGATCGGCCTGTTCGTCGGTAAAGGCGGAGTCGGCAAGTCGACGTTGGCGACGGCGACCGCCGTGCGGGATGCACGCGCGGGGTTGCGCGTATTGATCGTCTCGACCGATCAGGCGCACTCCATCGGGGACGTGCTCGGCACCACCGTGACGCCGACCGGTTCACGCGAAACCACCCGGGTGTTCACCGACGATGCCGACGCCGGCGGCGGCTCGCTGGACGCGCTCGCGCTGGACACGCTGGCCCTGCTCGAGGCGCGCTGGCGCGAGATCGCCGGGCTGCTGTCGGACCGGTTCCCCGAGTCCGAATTGGGAAACGTTGCGCCCGAGGAACTCTCGGCGCTGCCGGGCGTCCAGGAGGTGCTGGGTCTGCACGAGGTCGGCGAATTGGCGGCCTCGGGGCGGTGGGACCGCATCGTGGTGGACTGCGCGTCGACCGCCGACGCGCTGCGCATGCTCACCCTGCCCGCGACGTTCGGTCTGTACCTGGAACGGGCGTGGCCGCGGCATCGGCGGCTGTCCACCGGCGCCGACGACCCGCACACCGCGGCCGTCGTCGCGCTGTTCGAACGCATCAGCACGGGCACCGAAGTGCTCTCCGCGATGCTGACCGACGGTTCGAAGGTCAGCGCCCACCTGGTGATGACGGCCGAGCGCGTCGTCGCCGCCGAGGCGGCCCGCACGCTGGGTTCGCTGGCGCTGATGGGCGTTCAGGTCGCCGAACTGATCGTGAACCAGATACTCGTACAAGATGATTCGTACGAATACCGCAACCTGCCCGAGCATCCCGCGTTCGACTGGTACACCGAGCGGATCTCCGAACAGCGCGCCGTCCTCGACCAGCTCGACGCGACCATCGGCGACGTCCAACTCGTGCTGGTCCCGCACCTGGCCGGCGAACCGATCGGCGCCAAGGCGCTCGGTGAGCTGCTCGACTGTGCGCGCCGACGCGACGGGTCGCCCCCGCCGGGACCGCTGCGCCCGATCGTCGACCGCGAGTCGGGCTCCGGCCTCGAATCGGTGTACCGGTTGCGGCTAGAGTTGCCGCAGGTCGATTCCTCGGCGTTGACGCTGGGCCGGGTCGACGACGACTTGATCATCGGCGCTGGCGGATTGCGGCGCCGTGTCCGATTGGCGTCCGTATTGCGAAGATGCGTCGTACTGGACGCGCAGCTGCGAGGGTGTGAGTTGACCGTGCGGTTCCGACCGAATCCGGAGGTGTGGCCGAAGTGACGACGCCGCACGCCGACCTCGGCCCGGAGTTGCGGGCGCTCGCGCAGGCCATCCTCGACAAGCTCGACCCCGCCGTGCGTTTGGCCGCCGCCCGCGCGACGACCGGCACCGCCGGCAAGTGCCAGCAGGTGTGGTGCCCGGTGTGTGCGCTCGCCGCGCTTGCCGCCGGCGAAGCGCACCCGCTGTTGACCGTCATCGCCGAGCACAGCGTCGCGCTGCTCGCGGTGGTCCGCGCGATTCTCGAACAGGCGGACGCCGGGGCGGGGCCGCAAGGTCCGCCGGACGGTCCGCCGGCACCGCCGAGCGATCCGGGCCAGAACGGCTCCGAGCCGTCGGGGAGCGGGCGTTACCAGCACATCCCGGTCACCGTCGAGGAGTAGTCTTGCGCGCTGTGGTCGCATCCACAGTGCGTGGGTAAAGTTGTCGCAGAACACCGGCCGGTGTTCGATCACCGGGAGGGCCCATGTGGTATTGGCTGTTCAAGTACATCTTCATGGGACCCCTGCTGTCGTTGCTGGGACGGCCGAAAGTCGAAGGGCTGGAACATGTTCCGGCGTCCGGCGCGGCGATTTTGGCCAGTAACCACCTCGCGGTCGCGGACAGCTTTTATTTGCCTTTGGTGGTCAGCCGCAGGATCACGTTCCTGGCCAAGGCCGAGTACTTCACCGGCACCGGCCTGAAGGGCTGGTTCACCCGCTGGTTCTACACCGTCGCCGGTCAGGTGCCGATCGACCGCACCGACGCCGACAGCGCGCAAAGCGCGCTGACCACCGCGGCCCGCATCCTCGGCGAGGGCAAGCTGCTGGGCATGTACCCCGAGGGCACCCGCTCGCCGGACGGCCGGCTTTACAAGGGCAAGACGGGCCTCGCCCGGCTGGCGCTGGAGACCGGTATGCCCGTCATTCCGGTCGCGATGATCGGAACCGACGTCGTCAACCCGCCGGGTAGCAAGATGTGGCGTTTCGGCCGGGTTCAGGTGAAGTTCGGTACCCCGATGGACTTCAGCCGGTTCGAGGGCCTGGCGGGTAACCGCTTCATCGAGCGCGCGGTCATCGACGAGGTGATGTACGAGCTGATGCGGCTGTCCGGTCAGGAGTACGTCGACCTCTACGCCGCCGACATCAAGGAGGGTAAAGCCGACGACACGACAAAGCCGTCGGCCCGAATGCCCGAGGTAGCCGCCGGCTGAGCCCGGCCGCCTAGTTCACCGCGGGCACCGGCGCGGCGCCGACGACCGGCCTGCTGTGCACCGCGGGGATCGTGCCCGCCACGGTGCCGGAGACCACGATCACCGCGATCGCCCACCACACGTAGGAACCCCCGGCCAGCTGTCGCCACAGCGACGCGGCCGTCTCCTGATGCTCGGGCATCAGCGTGATCGGCGTCCACACCATCAAGGCGAAGCCCGCGGCCGTCACCACGGCCAGCGCCACGTGCCGCTTCCGATAGGCCACCAGACCCGTGACAAGAAGCGTCGGCAGCGCCCACACCCAGTGGTGCGACCACGACACCGGCGAGACCACCAATCCGAACATCGCCACGCAGATCAGCGCGAGCACCGGCTGATCGGCCTTCAGCACCCGCCGCACCGCCCAGACGGTGACGGCCAGCACGGCGAAGCACGCCACCACCCACAACACGAACCGCGGACCCTCGCCGAGCCCCAGGCGGGCCAGCGCCCCGGCGATGTTCTGGTTGGTGTTCAACGTCGCCGTGCCGATGCGGTCGGTGTTGCGCACGGTCTCGGTCCAGTACTCGAGGGAGTCGCGCCAGGCGAACGCGACCCCGATCAGCGTGGCGACGACCGCCGACACGACTGTGACAACCACCGCGCGCACGTCGCGGCGCAGCACGAAGTACAGCAGGAACACCGCGGGGGTGAGCTTGAGCGCGATCGCCAAGCCGAGCAGCATGCCCCGCGGCCATGGCGTCCGACGCGGCACGCAATCGGCGATCACCAGCGTCATCAGCACGACGTTGATCTGCCCGAAGTCGAAGTTGGACCGGATCGGTTCCAGATAGACGACCGCCGGGGCGACCAGGGCCGCGGCCAGCCACGCCTGCCGCACCCACGCCGGTTCGGCGGTCACCGTGGTCTGGGGCCAGACGTCGCACCGGTGCAGCACGATCGTCACGGCGACGACGAGCAGCACCAGGGTGGTCACCGTGATCGCGACGCTTGCCGCTTCCAGCGACAGCAGCGCGAACGGCGCGAACGCCACGGCGGCCAGCGGCGGGTAGGTGAACGGAAGGTCGAGGCCGCCCCTGGTGTGGAACATCGCGCCGTCGGCGTAGAGCGGCCTGCCGTCCAGCCAGGCCTGGCCACCCATCCGGTAGACGTCGACGTCGATGCGGTAGGGCATCCGGCCGAGCAAACGCCAGCCCGCCCAGACCAACGCGGCCAAGGTCAGCAGTTGAAACAGCCGCCAGGCGAGCGTTGGCCCCCAACCAGCCCCGCCGGGCGACCGCCACGTACTCATGTCACCGACCAGACTATCCGGGCACCGCGGCGCGTCGGCCGGTATCCCGGGCGCGACACGCGCAGGTCGGCGTAAGTTTTCTGCGTGCTCGCGGACTTACACCTCGTGTTCGGCGTCCCGCACGCGCGGATGCCGCTCGTGTTCTGCCTGATCGCGTTCATCCTGACGTTCTTCGTGACCCGCACGATCGTGCGGTACATCCGCAGCCACGCCAACAGCGACGCACCCCACAGGTGGTGGCAGCCGCGCAACATTTCTGTTTCGAAGGCACCGGGCGCTGGACTCCACATCCACCACGTGGTGATCGGCGTTGTCCTGGTCATGATCTCCGGTGTGACGATGGTGACGTTGGGCGTTGACGGGGGAGTACCCGAATTCACGGTGGCGGCAATCTTTTTCGGAGTCGGCGCGGCCCTGGTGCTCGACGAGTTCGCGCTGATCCTGCATCTCCAGGACGTCTACTGGGCCGAGGACGGCAGGACCTCGATCGATGCGGTCTTCGCGGCGGTCGCGGTCGCAGGCCTGCTGATCCTGGGTTTCAACCCGCTGTCGTTCTTCGACATCGACATCTGGCGCAACGACCACTCGCTGCTCGCACGGGCGGGGGTGATCGTGGCTGCTGTGCTGACCCTGATGCTGGCCGTGATCGTGCTGCTGAAGGGCAAGGTGTGGACCGGCCTGGTGGGGATGTTCGTGACGCCGCTGCTGTTCGTCGGCGCGATCCGGTTGTCGCGGCCGCATGCGCCGTGGGCACGCTGGCGCTATACCAACCGCCCCCGCAAGATGCACCGGGCGCTGGAGCGCGAGCGCTGGCTGCGCCGGCCGGTGGTGCAGGCCAAGCTCTGGCTGCAGGACGCCATCGCGGGGATGCCGAAGTTTCCCGACGATGCCAAGGTGGACGAACAACTCGACCGCGAGATCCACGCCGCACCCGCTCCGAAGGACCGGGCGGTCGCGGTGGAACCCGAAAAGGAACCCGCGTAGTGCGCTACTTCTACGACACCGAATTCATCGACAACGGGCGCACCATCGAACTGATATCGATCGGCGTCGCCGCCGAGGACGGTCGCGAATATTACGCGGTGTCAACCGAATTCAATCCCGAGCGGGCCGGCAGCTGGGTGCGCAAGCATGTACTGCCGAAGCTTCCGCCGCCGGCGTCGCAGCTGTGGCGCTCGCGCCGCCAGATCCGCTCGGAGCTGGAGGACTTCTTCGGCATCGACGGCGACGAGCCGATCGAGCTGTGGGCCTGGGTGGGCGCCTACGACCACGTCGTGCTGTGTCAGCTGTGGGGTCCGATGACCGATCTGCCGCCGGCGATCCCGCGCTTCACCCGCGAGCTGCGCCAGTTCTGGGAGGAGCGCGGTTCGCCGCGGATGCCGCCGCGTCCCCGCGACGCCCACGACGCGCTGGTCGACGCTCGCCACAATTTGCGGCGGTTCCAGCTGATGACCACGGGGGAAGCCCCGGGCCAGCGGTGAAATGCACATGTCGCGGGCCGTTACCATGAACGGGTGAACTGGACCGTCGACGTACCCATCGAACAGCTGCCCTCGTTGCCGCCGCTGCCCGATGAGCTGCGGCAACGGCTCGACGCGGCACTGGCCAAGCCCGCGGTTCAGCAGCCGACCTGGGACGTCGAGGCGGCGAAGAACATGCGCACCGTGCTGGAGAGCGTTCCGCCGGTGACCGTGCCCGCCGAGGTCGAGCGGCTCAAGGGCCTGCTGGCCGACGTGGCCTGCGGCAAGGCGTTCCTGCTGCAGGGCGGCGACTGCGCCGAGACCTTCGTCAACAACACCGAGCCGCACATCCGGGCCAACCTGCGCGCGCTGCTGCAGATGGCCGTGGTGCTGACCTACGGCGCGAGCGTGCCGGTGGTCAAGGTGGCCCGCATCGCGGGGCAGTACGCCAAGCCGCGCTCGGCCGACATCGACGCGCTGGGGCTGCGGTCCTACCGCGGCGACATGATCAACGGTTTCGCGCCCGACGCCGCGGTCCGTGAGCACGACCCGTCGCGGCTGGTGCGCGCGTACGCCAACGCGAGCGCCGCGATGAACCTGGTGCGCGCGCTGACCGGCTCAGGGCTGGCGTCGCTGCACCTGGTGCACGACTGGAACCGCGAGTTCGTCCGCACCTCGCCGGCCGGGGCGCGCTACGAGGCGCTCGCCGGTGAGATCGACCGCGCGCTGACATTCATGAGCGCCTGCGGCGTCGACAACCGCAACCTGGAGACGGCCGAGATCTACGCCAGCCACGAGGCGCTGGTGCTCGACTACGAGCGGGCGATGCTGCGGCTCTCCGAGACCGAGCAGGGCTCCAAGCTCTACGACCTGTCCGCGCACTACGTGTGGATCGGTGAGCGCACCCGTCAGCTCGACGGCGCGCACATCGCGTTCGCGGAGGTCATCGCGAACCCGATCGGCGTCAAGCTCGGCCCGACCATGACACCGGAGCTGGCCGTCGAGTACGTCGAACGCCTCGACCCGAACAACGAGCCCGGACGGCTGACGCTCGTCACCCGCATGGGCAACAACAAGGTGCGCGATCTGCTGCCGCCGATCATCGAGAAGGTTCAGGCCACCGGCCATCAGGTGGTCTGGCAGTGCGACCCCATGCACGGCAACACCCACGAGTCGTCGACCGGCTACAAGACCCGCCACTTCGACCGGATCGTCGACGAGGTGCAGGGCTACTTCGAGGTGCACCGGGCGCTGGGCACCCATCCCGGCGGCATCCACGTCGAGATCACCGGCGAGAACGTCACCGAGTGTCTCGGTGGGGCACAGGACATTTCGGATGCCGACCTGGCCGGGCGCTACGAGACGGCCTGCGACCCGCGGCTGAACACGCAGCAGAGCCTGGAGCTTGCGTTCCTCGTCGCCGAGATGCTGCGCGACTAGTCGGACGACGATCAAGCGGCGAGGGACGAGCCGCGTTGAGGAGTCCGACAGTACAACTGATATGTAGGCACCGTTTGTCAATAGGCAGGGGAAAGCCGCCCCAGGTGTGATGCCGGGGCGGCTTTCGTTTGAT
>NZ_LZJE01000207.1:0-4771 GCF_001666865.1 Mycobacterium sp. E136 | reverse complement strand
GTGCGGAGGCGCCGACCGAGGAAGCCGTCACCGCGCACGTCGAGGCGGCCGCCGCGGCACACGGATACGGCGCCGATCAGGTGGACTGGGTGACGCCGGAGGGCATAGACGTCAAACCCGTCTACATCGGCGCCGACCGCGATGCCGCCGTCGCCGCCGGCTATCCGCTCGACACCTTCCCGGGTGAACCGCCGTTCGTGCGCGGGCCGTACCCGACGATGTACGTCAACCAGCCGTGGACCATCCGGCAGTACGCGGGCTTCTCCACCGCGGCGGAGTCCAACGCGTTCTACCGGCGCAACCTCGCCGCGGGCCAGAAGGGCCTGTCGGTCGCGTTCGACCTGGCCACCCATCGCGGTTACGACTCCGACCACCCGCGGGTGCAGGGCGATGTCGGAATGGCCGGTGTGGCAATCGATTCCATCCTCGACATGCGCCAGCTCTTCGACGGCATCGACCTGTCCACGGTGTCGGTGTCGATGACGATGAACGGCGCCGTCCTCCCGATCCTGGCGCTGTACGTCGTCGCCGCCGAAGAGCAGGGCGTGCCGCCGGAGAAGCTCGCCGGGACCATTCAGAACGACATCCTCAAAGAGTTCATGGTCCGCAACACCTACATCTATCCGCCGCAGGCGTCGATGCGGATCATCTCCGACATCTTCGGCTACACCAGCGCCAAGATGCCGAAGTTCAACTCGATCTCGATCTCCGGCTACCACATCCAGGAAGCCGGTGCGACAGCCGATCTCGAGCTGGCCTACACGCTGGCCGACGGTGTCGAGTACATCAAGGCGGGTCTCGACGCCGGGCTCGACGTCGACAAGTTCGCACCGCGGCTGTCGTTCTTCTGGGGCATCGGCATGAACTTCTTCATGGAGGTCGCCAAGCTGCGGGCCGGCCGGCTGCTGTGGAGCGAGCTGGTCGCCGAGTTCAACCCGAAGAACCCGAAATCGCTCTCGCTGCGCACACATTCGCAGACGTCGGGCTGGTCGTTGACCGCGCAGGATCCGTTCAACAACGTCGCCCGCACGTGCATCGAGGCGATGGCGGCCACCCAGGGACACACCCAGTCGCTGCACACCAACGCGCTCGACGAGGCCCTGGCGCTGCCCACCGACTTCTCGGCCCGCATCGCCCGCAACACCCAGTTGCTGCTGCAGCAGGAGTCGGGCACCACGCGCCCGATCGACCCGTGGGGCGGCTCGTACTACGTCGAGTGGCTCACCCATCAACTCGCGACCGCCGCGCGGATGCACATCGGAGAGGTCGTCGAGCACGGCGGGATGGCCCAGGCCATCTCCGACGGCATCCCGAAATTGCGCATCGAGGAGGCCGCCGCGCGCACGCAGGCGCGGATCGACTCCGGGCAGCAGACCGTGATCGGCGTCAACAAGTACCAGGTCGACGAGGACCACGAGGTCGAGGTCCTCAAGGTCGAGAACAGCCGGGTGCGCGCCGAGCAGATCGCCAAACTCGAACGGTTGCGTTCCGAACGCGACCAGGCCGAGGTGGACGCCGCGCTGGCCGAGCTGAGCCGGGCGGCGGGCACCCGCGAGGCCGCGGGCGGCGACGGGCTCGGCAACAACCTGCTCGCCCTGGCGATCAACGCCGCGCGCGCCAAGGCCACCGTCGGCGAGATCTCCGATGCGCTCGAGCGGGTTTACGGGCGCCACGTCGCCGAGATCCGTACGATCGCCGGCGTCTACCGCGATGAGTTGGGGGGGAACGGCGTCAGCAACATCACGAAAGCCACCGACCTGGTGCAGAAGTTCGCCGAAGCCGACGGTCGCCAGCCGCGCATCCTGATCGCGAAGATGGGCCAGGACGGACACGATCGCGGGCAGAAGGTGATCGCAACCGCGTTCGCCGACATCGGATTCGACGTCGACGTCGGCTCGTTGTTCTCCACGCCCGAAGAGGTCGCGCGGCAGGCGGCTGACAACGACGTGCACGTCGTGGGCGTCTCATCGCTGGCGGCCGGGCACCTCACCCTGGTGCCCGCCCTGCGCGAGGCTCTCGCCGAGGTCGGCAGGCCCGACATCATGATCGTCGTCGGCGGGGTCATTCCGCCGGGCGACTTCGACGAGCTCTACGCCGCGGGCGCCACCGCGATCTTCCCGCCCGGCACCGTCATCGCCGACGCGGCGGTCGGCCTGCTGCACAAGCTGGCCGAGCGGCTGGGCTACCGCCTCGACTAGATGGCCGACCGGACCGCCGACCTCGCGGCCGCCGTGGTGGACGGCGACCGTGCCGCCCTGGCGAGGGCCATCACGCTGGTCGAGTCGACGCGCGCCGACCACCGCGAGCAGGCGCAGGAACTGCTGCTGAAGCTGACCCCGCACGCGGGCAGCTCGCTACACGTCGGGATCACCGGGGTGCCCGGCGTCGGCAAGTCGACGACGATCGAAGCGCTCGGCATGTACCTGATCGAGCAGGGTCACCGCGTCGCGGTGCTGGCCGTCGACCCGTCGTCCACGCGCACCCGAGGCTCGATCCTGGGTGACAAGACCCGGATGGCCCAGTTGGCCGTGCACCCCGACGCCTACATCCGCCCGTCGCCCACCTCGGGAACGCTGGGCGGGGTCGCCAAGGCCACGCGCGAGACGATCGTGTTGTTGGAGGCGGCAGGGTTCGACGTGGTGCTGGTCGAGACGGTCGGCGTGGGCCAGTCCGAGGTGACGGTCGCGAACATGGTCGACACGTTCGTGTTCCTCACCCTCGCCCGCACCGGCGACCAGTTGCAGGGCATCAAGAAGGGTGTGCTCGAACTCGCCGACATCGTCGTGGTGAACAAGGCCGACGGTGAGCACGCGATCGAGGCCAAGCGGGCAGCGCGTGAGCTCTCCGGTGCGATCCGCCTCATCTATCCGCGCGAAACACTCTGGCGCCCACCGGTTCTCACGATGAGCGCGCTGGAAGGAACCGGCCTCGAGGAGCTGTGGGCGACGGTGCTCAAACACCGCGACGTGCTCACCGAGGCGGGGGAGTTCGAGAGTCGGAGGCGCGCCCAGCAAGTCGAGTGGACCTGGTCGATGGTGCGCGATGCGGTCCTCGACCGGGTGCTGTCGAATCCGAACGTGAAGCGGGTCCGCGCCGAGATCGAGCGCCAGGTGCGCGACGGTGAGCTCACGCCCGCGCTTGCTGCGCAGCACTTGCTCGATGCCTCTGACGTGAGTGAACCTAACAAATAGGTAACGCCAGGTTTATTTGCCGGGGCTACGAGTAAATTGAATAAATTGTGACGGGTGTCAACTACCGGGAGCGCAGCGTCGCGCTTCCGCACGGTGTCCAGGGCGCGGCGGATTCCAACTTCGCGTGCAGCTTGCGGGCTTTCTCGCGATTGTTCCCCGGTCGCCGGTACGGCGGCGGCGCGCTGACGATATACCTTCACGGTGAGCCGGTCGTCGACATATGGACCGGCTACTCGGACCGCCGCGGCACCCAGTTCTGGAACGCCGACACCGGCGCGATGGTCTTCTCGGTCACCAAGGGGCTGGCGTCGACCGTCATCCACCGCCTCGCCGACCGCGGCCTGATCGACTACGACACCCCGGTCGCCGAATACTGGCCCGAGTTCGGCGTGAAGGGCAAGGCCGCCATCACGGTGCGCGAGCTGATGCAGCACCGGGCCGGCCTGTCACACCTCAACGGGTGCACCAAGGCTGAACTGCTCGACCACCGCGCCATGGAGCGGCGAGTCGCGGCCGCGTCCGTCAACAAGCTGCTGTTCGGCCATCAGGCCTATCACGCGCTGACCTACGGCTGGCTGATGTCCGGGCTGGGCCGCGCGATCACCGGTAAGGGCATGCGCGATCTCATCCGCGAGGAATTGGCCGAGCCGCTCGACACCGACGGCCTGCACCTGGGCCGGCCACCGGTCGACGCGCCGACCCGCGCCGCGCAGATCCTCGCGCCGCAGGGCGCGATGGCCAACCCCGTCTTCAACTTCGTTGCCCCGCGCGTCGCGGCGCTCGGGGTCTCCGGCATCTTCGGCTCGATGTACTTCCCCGGCATGAAATCGGTGGTCCAGGGTGACACCCCGTTCTTGGACGCCGAGATCCCGGCGGCCAACGGCGTCGCGACCGCCAGGAGCCTGGCCAAGCTGTACGGTGCGATCGCCAACGGCGGCCGCATCGAGGGCAAGCAGTTCCTCTCCGAGGAGCGGGTCGCGATGCTGACCGGGCGGCCGAGCTATTGGCCGGACCGCAACATCGTCATGCCGCTGAGCTTCAACCTCGGGTACCACTCGCTGCCGGTGCCGCCGGGATTGATGCCCGGCTTCGGCCATGCCGGGCTCGCCGGGTCGGTCGGATGGGCCGATCCGAGCAGCGGGTTGGCGTTCGGCTTCGTACACAACCGGCTGTTGACGCGAATGGTGCTGGACCAGGCGACGTTCGCCGGCCTCGGCGTCTTGATCCGGCGCGATGCGGCGCGGGCGCGCAGGCGCGGCTATCAGACGGTGCCCGATCTGGGTGCGCCGTTCTGCGGAGTGTCCAGGCCCGTCGCGGGGTAGCCGCTCGGTCTAGGCGGTCACTGGGACGCGCTGCTGAACCACTTGGTCTTCTGGCGCCAGGACTCGGCCGAGGTCAGCGCGAATCCCGCGCCGCACATGCAGGCGAAGACCCAGACCATCGTGGTGCCGCCGTCGTGCTGCTGCAGCGCCGGGATATAGGCCGTCAGCAGCCGCACCACGCACGCGGCGATGCCCGCGGCGGACGAGATCAGGTAGACGTTGGCGATCTTGCGCGACCGCGGATCCCTGCGCAGCACC
>NZ_LZJE01000206.1:0-653 GCF_001666865.1 Mycobacterium sp. E136 | reverse complement strand
GGTCTGGGGGACGGGCGGCGTCGGGTCGATCGCGATCGATGCGATCCGGAGCAGGCCCGACCTCGAACTGGTCGGGGCGTGGGTGCACTCCGAGGAGAAAGTCGGCAAGGACGCGGGTGAACTCGCCAACGGGCAGCCGATCGGGGTGGCCGCCACCACCGATGCGGATGCGCTGATCGGGCTCAAACCCGATTGTGTCATCTATTCGGCCAGCGGGCCGGAACGTGATGCGCTGGCCGTCCCGGACTATGTGAGGCTGCTCAGCGCAGGGATAAACGTGGTGACCACCAGCACCACCCGCCTGGTCAACCCCCACGCCTACGAACCGGTCGAGTGGCGCGACCAGTTGTCCGCGGCCGCCAAGGAGGGCCAGGTCTCGTTGTACGCCTCGGGGATCGAGCCGGGCTTCGTCGCCGACTACCTACCGCTGGTGCTGAGCACACAGTCGTCGCAGATCGAGAAGATCCACGCCTACGAGATAGGCCTGTACGACGACTACGGTGTTTCCGACATCATGAGCGACGCTTTGGGATTCGGCCGACCGCTCGACTACCAGCCGTGGATCTCATTTCCCGGGGCGATCGCCGGCGAATGGCAAGGCCAGATCCGCATGGTCGCCGAGGCCCTCGGCGTCGAGATCCAAGAGGTCCGCG